>CAZYGV010000044.1:0-8522 GCA_964647155.1 uncultured Thermoproteales archaeon
CGAATAATTTACTGTAGTCCTCAATAGCTGTTTCTCCCCAGGGATCAATTACTAGCTTTCGTTCCACAATATGGGTACACCTCCCTGTATAGTGTGGAAAGGTACTTGGTTATTTTTGAATTACTCAAGGATTGGGATAATCTACCTACACTATTACTAACTCATGGCAATATCTAGGTACGTTCTCAAATGCTTACTAGCTACTACCGACCAGTGAGTCCTTCTCACAAATTCGCTTAATGTAGGTCTGATCTTCTTGAGTATGTAGCTGTAGTTTTCAAGTACATAAGATATCATGGACGCTATCTCCCTTGGATCAGCTACTGAAACAACTAGTTCTGGAACTAGTTCATAGTACTCAACCAATCTAGGTACCTTAGTGCACACTATTGGCTTTAGTGAACTAGCTACTGTATGTAGCATACCGCTAACACCCAAATGACCTCTGTACTCCCTATATGGTAGTACAATGACGTCAGCTAGTGCAGCAAGTGCTAGCAGCTCTTCTCGAGTCAAGTACCTATTAATTGTAACTGCTGATACCTTACCACTAGGTATGAGGTACTTACTCAATTTTTCGAAGACAGCAACACCATCATTACCTTGTGGTGTACCTGCAGTGACTACAATGCAGTTTTCATGAAGTTCTCTAGCTAGGTACTTAACTAATTCAGGTACGACATCAGTACCCTTATCCCACCTAATGAAGCCGGGAATGAAGACAACATAGGTGTTGACTGCATCTTTTAGACCGAGTAACTCACATAGTTCCTCTCGTCTATAGTTAACAAATGGGTTGTAAGGTGTTCCATGGGGTATCACAACGATTTTATTCACATCAACTCCTTGGTGAAGTAACTCAAATTCCTGTAGCCTACTGTGTACAATCAGTAGATCAACATACTCACAAAGCTTTAACTGATACTTAATGTACTCTCTACCCTTAACTACGTGATATACTGTGTGCATTGTCATAACTATGCCACGACATCTCCTCCTCAGCTCACTCAGGAACTTTAGAAATTCCTCTGAAAATGGTGGATGATGTACATACTCATGTTGGATGTGTGCTATGTCGTGGTTGGGTACTCTACGTAGTACGTCAATTGCTCTATCGTACTTGCCCTCACCTACCACGAATACTGGCTCTACCGTAACCTTGATACCGTAGTCGTGAGATTTTTCTGAACCCTCATTAGCGAGTATAGTCACTTCTCTAATGTACCTACGTCTCGATATTAGCTTCAGATGTACCAGTAGACTATGTGTGTACTCAGCTATTCCACATGGTGTAGGAGGGTAAGTTGATAGGAGTAGTAGCTTCATGATCTCAGCTTCTTAGTACCTTTAGCATAGCTTCTGCGAAGATTTTTGGATGAAATCTCTGTGCAGTAAGGTAAGCTGCGTACTGTAGTTTAAACCACTCCTCTCGACTTAGCTTCAGTACGTGGACTAGGTACTTCACTAACTCATAGTCACTCCATGCTAAGTAACCTTCACGACCATGTTCAATTACTTCGGCAAGTCCTGTAGGTGCTCTCATAACAACGGGAACTCCTTGACTCATTGCCTCTATAGGCGCTAGACCAAAGTGTTCACCAATTCTTGGGTGGACATACACTTTTGCACTACGGTATAGCTCTAGAAGTGTATCCTCACTAGGTGATGGTATTAACTCGACATCTCTACATTTATCCTGTAGCTCATCTACAATAGCCTTAACGTGTTCGTAGTACTCCCTATGTCTTGGATCTACATAACCAGTGAGCACAAGTTTAGCACTAGGCACTTCCTTCTTGATTAATGGGAAGATAAGTGCTAAGAAGTCATGTCTCTTAAGTATAGTGAACCTACCCACATAGAGTATGATCGATTCACGATCTCTACCGAGTGGTGGTTCAGTACTAAAGAACTTCGAGTCAATACACGGGTACACAACATATGGTTCGAAACCCCATAGGAACTTAACAGCTAGACCTGTTCTCCTTGAGTTAACGATTACCTTATCTACGTAGTTAAGGCATTTAGCCGTTAGGTGTGGATACCTGGAGTATCTCGTATATTCCTCTAAATTTTCCTCACTAATCTCCTCATCTAGAGGGAAGTGAACATACATGCAGGTAGATACTCCTTCCCTAACTTTCTTAGCTATGTAGCAATAATATGGTTCCTGAATCATTACGAGGACAGTATCTGGTTCATAAGCTGTGAGAACTGTAAGCATCTCTCTAACAACCTTATCGCTACTCTTCGGCGTAATTACTTGAAGTGGTAACTCTTCACTAAACCACTCCTGGTCAGTGCTTGCTGTAATGAGGTATATGTCGATCCCTAGCTTGCTCAGTTCCTCAACTAGTACCTTAGTTAACCTCTCTGAACCACCTTTTACAGTCAGATGTGGATGAACTACCAATAACCTACTCACCATAAGTATCATCTCACGAGATTATGATGGTGAATGAATGGAAGACCTAATTTAATGGAGTGATGTAATGTTGAGGTATTTGGTACATCACATACAAGAACTCATTAATGTACTTTTGCTCATGAATCATGGTCTGCACTACCAGTAAAAACATTAGAACTCCAGTAAAGGTCGAGATAAATTTAGTAGTAATTAGGAGAAAAGGTGAGGGTATTCTACCTCCTTGAGTACCTACTAGGTATCTAGCTACCTCACTTCTTTTTCTTCTTCGGTGGCAGTATTTGGCTGTAATCCTTTACTGGGAATGATGCACCACATTTTGAGCATGTTACACTCATGTTCATTGTGTACCAGCTCTCTGCTAGTTCAACCTCTTCCTTATGTCCACAGTATGGGCAGGTCACTAGTAATCTCAAAATCTTCTCAGGAACTCCTCCAGACCACTCTTCATAGAAATACCATTCCTCACCTTCACTACCAGTGCTCATTCCTTGCCACCTGCCTAACATGTGATCTACATTAATTTAAGCTTTCCTCTACTCAGAAGCAAGAGGCCTCATCAACCTTCAGTAGTCGAGTTGCTCATCATCTGGAGATTACTCTACACTGAACACTGAAGTTGTTTTAGAGTACTGATAAATTGATTTTTATGCCCTCATTTTCGACAGTTACCGGGTAGGTGCTCAACATGAGTGGTTTAGAGGAGGTTTTACATAAGCTAGAGAGTAGATTTGACGTAAGGAAAGTGAAGACACCACTGTCAGTGATCTACGAGATCTCTGCTGTGATTAAGTACTTCGATAGAGGTCCCACTCTTATATTTACAAGAATCAAGGAGGAGGTCTGTGGTATTGTTGTAGCGAATTTAGTGAATACTAGAGACAAGATGATGTATTACCTCGATGTGAAGTCCGACGAAGAGCTCTATAGGAAGATCTTGGAATCGGAGACTAGAATTGGGAAGATTACTGAAGTGACATCTCACGACTATAGGGAAATTGAGGTAGATCTTGAGAAGTTACCTATTCTCAAGTACTATGAAGGTGATGCAGGTAGGTACATAACAAGTGCTGTAGTTATTGCTAAGGATCCAGATACAGGCTACCACAATCTCTCGGTCCACAGAATACTCGTACTTGGTCGAGATGTAGCTACCTTAAGAATTGTGCCACGGCATCTATATACAATATGTGAGCACTATAGACGGAGAGGTATCACGAAGGTCCCAGTAGCTGTGTGTATAGGGGTTCACCCATTACTACTCTTTGCAGCATCGTGTTCACCACCATTTGGATTCTCGGAGTACCACGTAGCTAGCAACTTCATGAATACCAATGTGAAGGTATGTGATCTAGGTAATGGGGTGTTAGTACCTACTGACTCAGAATACGTACTACTTGGTTACATCGACCTAGAGACGCTAGTAGATGAAGGCCCATTTGCTGACATTCTCGAGCTGTATGATAAGGTGAGGAAGCAACCACTACTCAAGATAGAGAAGATCTACGTACTTAGGGATGTACCCTACTACCACGCAATTCTACCGGGTGGAGCAGAACACAAGCTATTGATGGCACTTGAGAGAGAAGCTAGGATATGGAACTTCGTCAGAGCTGTAGTACCTCACGTTAAGGCAGTTAGGTTGACTTGGGCTGGTGGATGCTGGTTGCATGCAGTCATCTCAATTAGGAAGATAACTGATGGTGATGCTAAAAATGCGATCATGGCAGCCTTTGCAGCACATCCCTCACTTAAGCACGTTGTTGTTGTTGATGAGGATATCGATATTGATAATCCCGAAGAAGTTGAATGGGCAATAGCAACGAGATTTAGAGCTGATAGAGGACTTGTACTTATACAGTATGTGAGAGGCTCAACACTTGACCCCTCAGCTATAGATCAGGAACAAGGATTAACAACTAAGATGGGGATAGATGCTACCTACCCAAGAGCTGAGAGGAAGAAGTTTGAGAAAGCTAGAATACCAATAAACATAAGGGAGCTCATAGAGAAGCTAGAGGTGTATTGATGAGTAGAAGAACTCTTGAACTAGCTGCAGAGGTCATGGAGAAGCTAGCATCTATCTACGGAGTTTCCGAACTGATTGAGGTAGCTCATGTACACATATCAGGTGTATCATACCTTACAATTGGTGATGCAGGGCTGGAATTTCTAGAGGATCTTGCCAGTAAAGGTACAAAGTTTAGAGTGCCAGCAACAGTGAACCCTATAGGATTTGATCTAGAGTACGTAGAGCAGCTCAATATCCCACAAGATTTTGTGAATAAACAACTCAGAATACTAAATGCGCTCAAGTCCATGGGAGCAAACCTAATACTCAGCTGTACGCCCTACGAAATCATTGACCTACCTCCAGGAACACATGTAGCTTGGGGAGAGTCAAATGCAGTAATCTACGCAAACTCCATACTAGGACTACGAACAAATAGAGAAGGTGGACCCCTTACAGTTCTAGCAGCTATTCTCGGTAAGGTACCTAAGTATGGTCTACACCTAGATGAGGTAAGGAAACCAACACATCTAGTAGAGGTTGAGTACTCACAACCACTTAACCATCTAGTAGCTAGTGCACTAGGTTATCTCATTGGTGAACTCGTCGTGACTGGAGTTCCACTAATCAGGGGAAATATCGCTAAGTACTTCTCAGAGTCCCCACATGGACATGAACTAGTTAAGCTCTTTCTAGCATCGCTAGCAACATCGTCACAAGTAAATCGCTGCATCATACCTAACCTATCACGTGACTACAGTGGTGAAGTACCGAGTAAAGTCGTTAAGATAGAGGGGAAAGACATCAAGAAGGCTATTGATGAACTTAGCTCTGGCGCTATACCAGATATCATAGCCATTGGATGCCCACATTGCTCACTGAAAGAAGTAATGCTCATCTATGAAATACTTGAACGTGAAGGTATTAGAGCTAAGAAGCCATTCCTTCTCTTCACCTCTAGAAGAGTTAAGGAGGAGCTTAGGAGACTAGGTATCCTGAGTAAGTTGACTGAGCGTGGAGTGCTAGTGTGTGCTGATACCTGTATTGTTGTCTCACCCATAGTACGTACTCTAGGTATTAAGGTTGTTATGACAAATTCAGGTAAAGCAGCTCACTATCTTAGGAGAATGCATGGTATTGATGTGGTGTTAGGTGACTTACGCGACTGTATTAGGGAGGTGTGTAGTGGTGTATAGTTCTGTGCTTAAGCTTCAGGTCCGGTTCATTGTAGGTAAGAAGCAAGTACGTGCACCGCTCCTTATAGAGAGGTGCCCCATATCACCACTAGGTGACATAGATCCCAAGACGGGTATTTTGAGAAATCCAAAGTGTAGGAACTACGGGAAGTCAATTAGCGGTAAGGTATTTGCTTATCCAGTATCATGTGGCTCTACTGTAGGCAGCTACGTACTCTATCAGCTCAGTAAGGTAGGTAAAGCACCTTTAGCTATTATTGTCAAGCAAGTTGATCCAGTACTTTTAGTAGGCTGTATCTTAGGTAATATTGAACTAGTTGAGTGTAGTCACGAAGATTTCTGGCACGTGGCTAGAGACGGTTACGTAGTCGAGCTAAATCCAGAAGAACGTACACTGACTCTAATTCCTCAGTAACCGAGTAAGCATCGTACTTGAGATGAACTTACTCGAACTAACATTTAAATGCGATGGTAATGGTTACAACACAGGTGTTACCATGGTCAAGGTTAGGTGGCATGGTCATGCATGCTTTGAGCTCTCAATACCAGAAGTAACCGTAGTTATTGATCCGCATGATGGAGTCTCACTAGGTATCAAAAGACCAGAGGTAAAGGCAGACATCGTCTTGATTAGTCACGATCACTTCGACCACAATAAGGATGCTGTAGTAGCTAAGCCTGGAGCAGAGATACTGAAGATGTTTCGTGGTGAGAAAGAGGTAAGAGGTGTGAGGATTAAAGGTATTGAGACCGCTCACGACGATGTAGGTGGTAGAGAAAGAGGGAAGAACATAGTTTACGTAGTTACCATAGGTGGAGTAACATTCTGTCACCTAGGTGATCTAGGACACATACTGACAGAAGATCAGGTTAGAGAGATTGGAGCAATTGATGTACTGATGATACCAGTTGGCGGAACATATACCATAGGACCGGAGGAAGCTAAGTCCATAGTCAAGCAACTAAATCCCAAGATAGTATTACCAATGCACTACAAAATACCAGGACTACAGCTACCACTACTTCCAGTATCGCACTTCCTGAAGTACTTCGAAAAAGTCAAGAGAATAGACAGTAACGAAATAGAGATAACGAGGGAAACACTACCAACAGAGACAACAATCTACGTACTATCACCTCCATAGTTAAATCACTCGAAAAAGATCAGAACTCAAAACACCACTACACTTTTATACTCACACCAAGCTCAAAGCCTGTGACACAAATAGAAATAGAGAAAGCAAGAGGACCCATACTAAGAGAAGTAATCAAGCAGTGGAAGTACTACTTAAGAGATCAAGGACCAAGCAAACTAGATAACTACATCCTAGATACCGAAAGCGAGAAAATACTATACAACACAATAGTAGCACTGATAGAGAATGGAGATACCGAAGTACTCGTAGCTACAGAAGAAAGTAAAGTAGTAGGTTTCATAGTAGTAACTGTGAACACATTCCAAAACCTCTATCAAACTAGGAAGCTCATAGGAGAGATATCTGCAATCTACGTACGTAGAGACTACAGAGGCAAGGGAATAGGGTCAAAACTACTTGAAGAAGCAATGAAGTACCTACAGAGTAAAGGAGTGGAGATAGTGCTTGCAGAAGTGAGAGCAGATAACAAAGCGTCAATGAAATTATTTACTAAGTATGGATTTACCGTAGATCACACAATTCACGTACTCTTGAAGGAGCTATAGTTAAAAACAGGGAGGTAGCTCTAGAGAATCGACCGGGGGCTCCCCCGACACGTGAGTAATCACACGGGATGAAGGGGAGTGCGGTCTCCCTCATCTCTCCTCCATACTCAGTAAGTACTCACGTAATCTAGCTACATCACCTCTATACAGCTTAAAAAGTTTGTCAGGATAGTTCAAAATCACGTAGTTAGTATACCCCATCCTAGCTAACACCTTCAGCACCTTGTAGTGATCTATCGATACCTTGATACCAGCTTCAACACTAGTCTCAACACCTTCCCTCAGCTTATCGCCTAAATGAACTATGTCTATGTAGCCAATGTTTTCTACAAGGGACCTCAGATCGTCGAGGCTGCATCGTGAATGTTTACCAAGCTCAAAGCATATGGTGAAGAGAGCAGGTACCGTAACTTTACTGATAACCCGTCTTACAACATCCTTCACAGAGCATTGACCCGGTCTACAGAGCCAAGAGAGCTTAACGCCGTATGCAGCTACTAGCTTGAGTATGGTTCCTAGGTAGGTGCTGATGGTATTGCTAGGTGCGTCAGACTCCATTAATGTACGTGATGGCTTCATAACTACGTGACTACATCCAATCTCTGAAGCAATCATCATCAATCTCTCAATTGTTGTACCTAGGTTCCTACTAGAGATCTTGGGTGTTGGTACCTTGATTATCTCGATCTTGTCCATGAATACCTCCATGGGCTCAGTGATGTCGTAGATAAGAGCATCGAGAAGCAACCTCTTTTCTCTAGTCAAATCTACCTCAACAACATCTACTTGCTCAACTAACTTCTCAACTTCACGAGGGGCTCTCTTGAGTAAACTGTAAGGTATTGAAACACCTAGCTTCAAGGGGGACACCTACATGTGGCCACTGGCTCCGCCGCCTCCTCATTCAGCCCCAAGACAGGGGATGTCAGAGACGGCTCGTATCTACCTAGGTGAATCCCCTTGATATATTTAACTTGATCTGACTTGATCCGAGAAGTAGAAGTAGGGATTATTGTGTTGATGATTTGGTGAGGTCGCTTCATCCCAACCCAATTGGGGTGTCAGCGACCTAGCCGCCGTGGCTGTATTCGAGTAAGGGGTTCATATACTTACCGTAGGTTGAGTAGGGTATTGCAAGGGGCCGGGGCTCACCTTCATTGACTCCCAGAAGGGAGTCTCAGGTGAGTG
>CAZYGV010000045.1:0-8359 GCA_964647155.1 uncultured Thermoproteales archaeon
CTCGTACTCTTCTGTTGGCTTAATGGCTTTTACTGGACAGACCTCTACACATTGATGGCAGAACACACAGCGGTATATGTGGAATACTGGGTACCTTCTCTTGTCTTTGGTAATTAGCTCTATGGCGAATGATGGGCAGTACCTAGCGCAGAGACCACATCCTGTACACTTGCTGTAGTCTACTCTGGGTACTCCTCTGTATCCTGGTGCTGGTGGGAGCTTCTCCTCGATGGGTACCTTCACTGTTGCTGGTTTTCTAAAGAGGTTAGAGAGTGTTTCCCTAATTATTGCAGGTAGTCTCATGCCTTTGGCCTCCTGAACTCTCTAAACATCTTCTTAAGTTGTGTCCAGGTTAAGATTTTCCTCTCATTAGTCCTTATGTCGAGAATCGTTACTCTATCTGTGCAGGAGAAGCAGGGATCTATTGAGACTAGTATTGCTGGTATGTCAGCTATGTAGCAGCCTTTGAACATGTGGCATACTGCTGGTATGTTGGCGTAGGTTGGTGTTCTCACTCTCCACCTATATGGTTTGTCAGTACCGTCACTGTATACGTGGTGAAGTAGCTCTCCTCTAGGTGCCTCTACGAATGCCACTCCCTCACCTGGTGGTGGTCTAATAGGTACCTTAACCCTTATGTCGCCACTTGGTAGGTGATCTAGCGCGTACTTCACGATATTTATTGCCTCGAGAACTTCATCTATTCTACAGAGAATTCTAGCCCATACATCACCTTCCTCACGTAGAACTACATTGAATGGTACTTCGTCATAAGCTGCATATGGTCTGTGTCTCCTAACGTCGTAGTTTACTCCTGAGCCTCTAGCTGTTGGACCTACTGCGCACAACTTAATAGCATCCGCCTTACTTAGTTTACCGACCTCAACACATCTAGCTCTAATGATTGGATCTTCAATCCACACCTTTCTGTAGTACTTAACTCTCTCCTCTAGCTTAGTGAGCATCTTCTTAGCTTTCTCAATGAATTCAGGTGATACATCTCTCCTGACACCACCTATCGTTATGTATGCTGATATAACTCTATTACCAGTCATCATCTCTACGAGATCCATCACTATTTCACGATCCCTCCAGATCAACATGAAGAGAGTGTCGAAGCCAATTAGCTCAGCTGCTACACCAATTATCAGTAGGTGACTGTGAATTCTATTGAGTTCGTGAATTACAGTTCTAAGGTACCTAGCTCTTGGTGGTACCTCAACACCGTAGACTTCCTCAGCTGCCTGTGCGTAACATAGTGTATGAGCTACATTACATATCCCACATATCCTCTCAGCTAGGTAGAGTCCCTGAATGTAGTTTCTCATCTCGAGTGCTTTCTCAATACCTCTATGGACGTAGCCTAGTCTTGGCTCGACATCAACTACAACCTCACCCTCTGTCTTGAAGAGGAATCTCTCTGGTTCCTTAAATGCTGGGTGTTGGGGACCTAGTATCAGGTCTATTGTCGACATCTACTTTAGACCCTCCGGCTTCCAGTCCTTTCTAAGTGGGTAAACTCCTTCAGGCCAATCCTCTGGTAGGAATAACCTCTCAAGCTTTGGATGACCTATGAACTGTATACCAAGCATCTCATAGACTTCTCTCTCGTACAATACGGCACCAGGTACGACGTCGGTTATCGTACTGATCTTCGGCTCACTCTTAGGTACCTTAGTCTTTATCATTACGTGTACGTTATTGGCGTACATATGTAGGTGGTACGTAAGCTCAATCTCCTCACCTAGATCACATCCTGTTATCGTGGTTAAGTGAACATCACCGAACTTCTCCTGAATAGCTCTAATACAGGACTTAACAGCATCTGAGCTAACTCTCACAACCACTCTCAACTTCTTCGGTGTTGTTACCTCAAGTAATTTATCACCTAGCCTAGTACGTAGGTACTCAGCAACTTCATCCTCTACCAGATGAACCACCTCTCTTTAACTTCTCAAGTAACTTAGCTATACCTGCAACAATAGCATCTGGTCTGGGTGGACAACCCGGAATATATACATCAACAGGTATTACCTTATCTACACCACCTAGTACGCCATAGCATCCTTGGAAAGCGCCACCACTGCAAGCACACGTACCGACAGCAACTACAAACTTTGGCTCGGGCATTTGCTCGTAAATCCTTTTCAATCTAGGTGCACACTGCCTCGTAACTGGTCCAGTGACTATTAGGATGTCTGCATGTCTTGGTGATCCCTTGAGTAGTATACCGAATCTCTCGACATCGAATCTAGGTGTGAGAACTGCTAAGACCTCGATATCACAGGCATTACATGCACCAGTATTGAAGTGAAGTATCCATGGTGATCTAGTGAGTGCCCAGGTACGAAGCTTATCAAGTAGCGCCATGTCACTTCACTGCTACACACACTAGATATTGTCCTAATAAGTGTTAACCATGTTCACTCAGTACCTTTTTCAAGATCTTGATGAGTTTTTCAGCTACTTGGTGAACTCCGGGGGAGAGACCCTCTCCAAATCTAAGATCTTGAACAACAATACCGAGTAAGTAGAACTCTACACTTGGTCTAAAGGTCTTCACTATGTTAACGAGGTAGTTGAGGGGGATTGTATGTGTTGTTACAGGGATAATGTCCTCTACTGCAGTCGGTAATTTCGTCAGTAAAACGGTACCAACATTGTACCTCTCATCAAAGATAGCATCGATCATGAGTACTAAGTCAACATCAATGCTGAGAAGCTTACCAATGTAGTTTTCAGGACACATCTCACAGTTAATTACCACATCCTGAAGACCGTAGTCAAGCAACTTGTTACCTATGTATGGCCCTACTCCATCATCTCTCCTCAGTACATTACCTATGCACATGACAACATACTTCCTACTCCTAATCAAGCTATGTAGATACCCTTCGAGCTTCTCTATGTCGCTTAATCTAAATACCACTACTTCTGACAAGCCAAGTAACCTCACTATTTTCTTCACGAGAAAGGTTAAATACTGAAAGCTATATGCGACCAGTGGGTACCTAGATGTCGTTCGTAGATGAACTGAAGAGAGCGGAAGAAGAAGCTAGGAGAATTATTGAGGAAGCTAGAAAGAGAGCCGATGAGATAATTAAGGAGGCTAGAAAGAGAGCTAGCGAGTTACTGAGTAGACCTATCGAGATCTCCGGTATTGAGGATGAGATGAGAAGAATCGATGAGGAGGCATGTAGAGAGATTGAGAAAATCCGTGAGGAAACTGAAAGAACTATTGAGAGGATTAGAGAGCAAGCTAAGAGGAATTGGGAGTCTGTGAAGACATATGTGCTCAAAATTGTGAGTGGTGATGTGTGATGCCTATTCTTATTTCTCGACCTGAGGACATGTACTGGCTCACATTAGTTGTTCCTAGAGATTTCCGTGATACACTAATGGAGTATGTGCATAGAAGTGGTGTTCTACACCTAGCTGAAGTAAGAGAGGAGGTGCCTGCTGAAGTTCGTAGGGAGATTGAGAGTGAGATAACTAGGTTTAGTAGACTTCTAGAGAGGTTGAATTCCGTAATTGCTCTTTTTCGTGAGGAGAAGGTAATTGAGATTCGTTTTGAGTACAGTATTGATGAAGAACTTAGGAGACTTCTACCTAAGGTTGAGAAGGTAGTCTCTGAAATCGAGGAGATCGACTTTAGATTGAGGAAATTAGCTAGAGAGCTAGATGAGTTGCGTAGTACGTATGAGGTTATTTACTCTCTTCGTGAATTAAACACTAAGTTACGTGATTTGGATATAGTTACCGAGTATGTGTACTGTATTGTAGTGTGTGTACCTAAGTCAACATTTGAAGGATTCATCACTTCATTAGCTAGATCTCTTCGTGAAAGTGCTGTTGTACATGTTGGATCCTATGGTGAGAAGGTATTTGTTGTAATTGCAGGTAGTAGAGAAGATTATGATAAGTTGCTGAAGTTAATTGATGAATTAGGTGGTAGGCTTGTTAAGTTGCCGAAACTTGAAATTAAGATCTCCGAGTATCTCAATGTATTAAGCACAAGGATTAAGGAACTTCAAGAACTTGAAGTCAAGTTCAGAAATAATCTATCATCAATCATCAAAAGTAATATCGAGGATCTAGTTAAGGCTAGAGAACTACTCTCAGTTAAAGTTGAGAGATTGAAAGCTATCCTTCAGCTAGCTACAACACAATACCTAAACTATATTAGAGGTTGGGTACCAGCATCAGAGTTCAGTAACTTCATAAGTTTTCTTGAAGAATCAAAGATTCCCTACTACATAAGTTATGAAGTTGCTAAGGATGCACCAACAAAGATGAGTAATCCCAGAGCAATAAAGCCCTTTGAGCTCTTAACTAAGCTCTATGGCGTACCGAGGTATAGAGATTGGGATCCTACACCCGTACTAGCATACTCATTCACGGTATTCTATGGACTGATGTTGTGTGATGTCATTTATGGTGCTGGATTACTTATTGCAGCACTATTCGTACTCGATAAATTAGTTGAGAATCCAGAGAGTGAAGGATTTAAGCTTTTTAAGAGGATGTTGACAACAGCAGCACTATCAGCTATGATATTTGGTGTACTCTCAGGTACATACTTAGGAGATCCAAGTGTTATAGTTGGTCATAAGGTGAGCTTAGCCATAGTGAAGCAGATGACGGATCCAGGTTTCTTAATAGCACTTTCGCTACTTATTGGTCTCTTTCACGTTAATCTAGCTCATGCACTAGCCATGAGGAGAGCTATGATTATGAAAAATTGGGGACTAGTAGTAAATAAGATGTCTCTATTCCTCCTACAGCTATTCGGTGTACCCTACGTGATAACCACGTACTTAAAGATAGGTTTACCCATACCGCTGAGACCTTCTGATCTAATGTACGGTATATACCTTGCACTTGGTATGCTCGTACTAAGTCACATAATCATGAATAAGGGGTTAGGAGTTATATCCTGGATCTTTGACTTAACAGGTTTGTTAGGTGATGTGCTTTCGTACTGTAGAATTGCTGGATTAGCGCTCTCGACATATTACCTAGCTAAAAGTATGAATTTGATTGGCAAACTGGTGGTTGATGCTTTAGCATCGTTGATTCCAGTTATAGGTCTCGGAATTGGAATTGCTGTAGCGGTAGTGATGCTGACTCCTGTTCACATACTATTCCTAGCGTTGAGTGCAATAGGGTGTTTTGCTCATTCACTGAGACTATGCTTTGTTGAATTCCTAACAAAGTTCTATGAAGGTGGTGGTAGAGAGTACACACCGTTGAGACTCTCAGTAGTCAAGAGAATACACTTAAAACCTAGTTCGTGAAACTCACTTGGGACCTCTATGGAAGCCACGACAATGGCTCTACTGCTTACTGCTCTTGGAGCTAGTTCTGCGCTAGCCATGGGTGCATCAGGTTCAGCTATTGGTGTTGCTATTGCTGTATTCGCTGGATTAGCAGTAATAACAGAAGATAGGAGACAAATGAGAAATGTAATTGTATTAGCTTCATTACCGATGACACAGTGCTTCTACAGCTTCATAATCTTCTTCACCATATTGAGCAAAGTTAAGGCTGCAACCATTCCTTTAGGTACAGCATCTATGGTTGCTGCTTTAGGTGCTGGTTGCGGTGTCGTTGAGCTTACTTCAGCGATATATCAGGGTAAGGCAGCAGCTAATGCAATAGCGTCATTGCCTAGAGTTGGCACTATGCCACCTGAGTATCTCATGTTGATTGTGTACATCGAGCTATTTGCTATACTAGCTATGGTATTCACATTGCTAGGGTTCTCACTGATTGGATGGTAGGTGAGTATTGTGAGTACCGGCATTGACAGGGTAGTAGCTGCTATACTTGAGAAAGCTAGAAGGGAAGCTAAGGAGATTATTAAGAGAGCTGAAGAGGAAGCTAAGAGAATCATTGAGGATGCTGAACGTATACGCAGTGAGATGATTAAAGAGGAAAGAGAAAGGTTACTTAAGGAGTACAGAGCTGAAGCTAATAGGAAAATCGCTGAAGCTAGAAGAGAATCTTACTTGAGAGTTACTAGTGAGAAAAATCGATTGATTAATGAGTTGATGAGAGAAGTTGAGAATTATCTTCGTGAGAGAAGGGGTTTTAGCATAGTGAATTCTCTGAAAAACTTGATAGTAGAATCCATTAGAGAGATCGGTGTGGGTACAGGTGTCAGAGTCTATGTTAGTAGGAGGGATTTAGAGATCATAGAGCAATTGAGGAACAATCCTGAAGTTGGTAAATCAATTGCTGAGGTTGTACCTAGAGATGACATTATGGGTGGTGTAGTTATTGAGACCTTAGATGGTAAGGTAAAGATAGTCAATACGTATGATGCTAGATTGCAGCAGGTTAGGAGTAAGTTACTACCTCACATAGCTAAGTTGCTGTTTTCAGGGATAGAGTAACATGGTAACTAACATGATGACTAGGTACTATGGTAAACCGGGTTCAATATATACGGTAATTAATACGTTGATGTATCGAAGTAGATTGGGTACTTCCGAGCTTGTTCCAGCAACAGCAGCTTCACAATATGTCCTTAGTAGGTTATGTGATGTTAAATCACTATGTAAACTAGTTGGTAGGTTGAGTAGTATTGAGGAGTTAGTACCAGTTATCAAGGGTACTGACATTGGTAAGGTTATCCTCAGTCAAGTAGAGAAGTCTAGTTTAGGTGAATTTTCCAAGAGCTTGTGGTTACACTTAGCATCTACAATACGCTACCTCACCGTTTATGTACCTGAAAGGTATAGACCCAGTATTCATGTTTTCCTTCGGAGGTACGATTTACGTAACGTAATCATCGTATTAACCTCACTTACTGCAGGTACTAAGGTTAAGGTTGAGGACCTAATTCCTCTCGGTACTATTGCGAGCAGGGGGTTGCTAGCTAAGTTATGTGATGTAACTAGTGTTAATGATTTAGTTGAAGTACTCCGTGAGTGTGATCTAGGTAGGTATGGTGATTTAATTGAGAAATTAGGTAATGAAGTTAAAGAGGTTGCTGATTTACTTCCTCTTGAATCAAGGCTCTACTGGCAATACGTCTATGACCTAAGGATTTACGGTGAACCGCTACTTGAACTTCTTGCTGGTATTGAGTATGACCTAAAGCTGATACTGAATGTACTTAGGTGTAAGGCTATGGGCGTTGAGGAGTATTTACTTTCGAGAATCATTCCTCAATCTGGTTACTTACTTAGTAGTCGTGAAGTTAGTAGGATACTCAATACTACCACCAGCGACGTAGCTACTGTACTTCGTGAAACTATATACGGTGATCTCTCTAAGGTGAGATTTCACGAAGTTACAGACTTCGAGCATCATGTTGAGAGCTACTTCCTAAATGTTGTTGAGTATGTAGCTAGGAGACCGCAGTTCACAATATCTGATATTGTATCTGTGATGTTGCTTAAGGAGATGGAGGTCAAAATATTGAGAACCTTGATCTCGAGCATTGTGTTCTCTCCTAGGGGATAGATTAGGTGAAATTACATGAGAGCTCTCGCCCGTGAAGTAAAGATATGTGTTATTGGTGGTAGAGCTTTAGTCTCTGTTATGAGGTTTGCTGGTGCTGAATTGTACTACGAGGTCTATGATGTAGCTAGTGCTAGGAAAGCTCTTGAGGAAGTTCTTGAGAGAAGTGATGTTGGTATTGTAGTTGTTGAGGAGAGATATAGGAGTGCTGTTGCTGATTTACTTGAGAAGGTACGAGGTAGGCTTACACCTATTGTTGTTTTCTTACCTGGGATAACTGAGGTTGCTGGCTATGATGCACGTAAAGTGTATAAGGACTTACATAGGAGAACTATAGGCTTCGAAGTTGAGATTTAGAGGTGTATCAGTGTGGTAGTTGGTCGAATATATAGGATCTCAGGACCTCTAGTTATTGCTGAAGGTATGAGAGGTGTTCAGGTATACGAGGTTGTTGAGGTTGGTGAAGATAGGTTAATTGGTGAGGTAATTGGTCTTGATGGTGATAGAGCAATAATTCAGGTATATGAAGATACTTCAGGTCTAAGTGTTGGCGATAAGGTGGTTGGTACAGGTAGACCTCTTTGTGCTGAATTAGGTCCAGGAATCATCGGTACTGTCTACGATGGATTACAGAGACCATTATCGGTATTAACTGAGAAAGTGGGTCCTTTCGTTAGAAGAGGAGTTAAGGAGTACTCTCTTCCTAGGGACAAGAAGTGGTACTTTAAACCACTTGTGAAGGTTGGTGATAAGGTGGGTGAAGGGGATATCATTGGTACTGTTCTAGAGACTCCTCTTGTCGAGCACAAGATAATGGTTCCACCAGGTATCTATGGTGTTGTTAAGGAGGTTGTTCCTGAAGGTGATTACACAATTGAGGAACCTGTAG
>CAZYGV010000046.1:0-8297 GCA_964647155.1 uncultured Thermoproteales archaeon
TTTAATGTGCCCTATAGGTGCTCTTCAAGATGCTCTTCACTGGTTAGGTCGTAGATTAGGTATCTCGTCAGAAAGAGTACGTAGGGTTCTCTCATCAATACCTTACTGGGTAGCTCCTGTATTAAGTATAGTCCTCACTGTTGTTCTACCTCCTATACTAGGTACCTTGGTGTTCTGCTACATCTGTATATCTGGTTTCCTACTAGCTGGAATACCTTGGAGAGTTATCCTCAGTGAGTTAGGTGTTGGGTTGGTTTTTCTCATTCACTTAGTTGTGTTCGTGACATTTGCGATTTTAGCTTTGCTCGGTGGTAGATTTTGGTGTAGGTTACTTTGCCCATTTTCTGTACTTGGTCTATGTAATTCCGTCAGGCTCTTCCTGAGGCTTAAGGTGAATTATGGGAGGTGTACTAAGTGTTTGAGGTGTTTGGGGGTGTGTCCCATGAGTATTGGGGCTGTTGAGGATGTAGGTACTTCACCACACTGCATCTCATGCCTTCTCTGTAGTGAGGTATGTCCTCAGAAGGCTATAGTTATTGAGATGTAGGTCAGCTGGATGGCTCTTCTTCACTACTCAGCACGAAGAGGCATTCATCACATGCCTTCTTCTTCTTCGCTCTCCTTTAACCAGCTCAGTTCATCTAGATTAATCTTCTTACCGTACTTGATCATTGAGACTGCATACCAGACTATGATGGCTGCTGCAATGTGCTTACAGATACCCTTCTTGATTGTTGAGAATTCGCAGTTGCACTTAGCTCCATACTTTCCAACCAGTACGTAGTAGAACTCACCTCTCCTACTTTGGGATTCTAGCTTAATGCGGATACCAATTACCTCGTTATCCTCCTCCTTGATCTCTAGGATTTCAGCCTTCTTAGCTAATTCATAAGCCTCAAGTATTCTACTCTTCCTCCAACCCAGTCTATCAGCTAGCTCAAAGAGGAAATGCTTCGTCTCTTCGTCAAGTACTGACATCTAGATCACTTAACTATGTAACAGTGCAGTAGTTAAATGTACCTCAATGAATTGGGCATTAGTAGTCACCTATGTACACTAGCTAGTAGGTAGATTGCTGTTGGTAAGACTAGTAAAGCTATAGCTACGATCAAAACTATGTTGTCTAGTGGTTTAAGTATCAGCAACATACGTTTCCAGTAGCTCCTTAATAGGTAATAGCTCCATCTCTTAACTTAGAGTGGTAATACTGGTGTGTGTTTGTGGGGAAGTATTTTGTGTCTTTATTTTGATGTAGGTTTGTGAGATCTAGAGGTCGTAAGTTAGGTGTTGAGGAGATTCTTGAGTCGTATCGAGATTGGTTACTTGGTCGTGGTTATAGTGAATCAACTATTAGGACCTATCTCTGTATTGTCGGTAAGTTTCTTCAGTACCTTAGAGATGTTGCTCGTATCAACTTAGAAGATGTTACTGAGGATGAGGTATACGAGTTCTTGGGCTATGCTAGGAGGAGACTTAGGTGGAGTACATCATCTCTCTATGAGGCGTACTGTGCTCTCAAGAACTTCCTCGTTAAGTTTATGAAGTTTCGTGATCTGAAGATTGAGTACGGTAAGAAGCCAAGTACTGTACCGAGATTTCTTAAGCCTGAGGAAGTTCGTCAGTTAATTGCCAAAGCTGGTTCTCTACGTAATAAGTTGATCATAGCTATCTTGTTCTTTACTGGTATGAGAGTTAGTGAACTAATTAATCTCAAGGTAGCTGATGTAGATATTTCTGATGACGTTGTTCGTTTTAGGGTCAGAGGTAAAGGTAGTAAAGAGAGAATTGTCTATGCGCCTCCTGAACTAGGTCAAGCACTTAAGCTCTGGATTGAGTTAAATTATTTGAAGAAAGATGATTATCTCTTTCCATCATCGAAAGCGAGGAGTAGACCGATAAGTGTTGATACTGTTGAGAGAATTGTTAGGGAGGCAGCTATTAGAGCAGGTATAGTACCTGAGGTAACTCCTCACACACTTAGACATTGCCTACCTGAATACACACTCATCAGTACTCCCTATGGTACCTACGAGGTTAAAGAGCTAGAGGTTGGGGAGCTAGTGACTGGAGTTAAGCTATCTGAAGTCAGGATAGGGAGTACGAGGTTTAGTACTGAAGTTGTTAGCTACATTGAGGTACATAGGGATTCGCTCTATGCTATTGAGTGTGGTAACGTAGAGTTACTTTGTTCATCGAGACACCAAGTACCTGCTCTGCTACCCAGTACAGGGAGTGTGGTGATGATACCTGTACTTGCTCTAGGATGTGATTCGAAGTTACTCGTAGTGAATGGTAATGAGGTAAGGTATGTTAGGTTAAGGCATATTCAGTACATGGGTGAGTACAGAGTAATTGACCTAGTTGTTGATCCTCATCACATACTCATTGCAGATAAGGTTGTAGTTCACAACAGCTTCGCTACCTACCTCCTATCACAAGGCCTATCCCTAAGAGAGGTACAGGAACTTCTCGGACATAGCTCTGTCTCAACAACCCAGAGGTATACACATGTCGTTAGAGAGGAACTCGAGAGGAAGTACGTTAAAGCATTTAAGGATCTATTGAAGAGAACATGAGTAAGATTTAGTACCTCTCACTGCAGTAGAGAATCATGAGTGATGAACTCGGCCTCTCTTGATAATTGATGATGTGAGTATCCTCCACCTGATACGTAGCTAAAGGGTGATTACATGGGAGTACCTGCACTAGATGAAATCGATAGGCAGATTCTTGAGATTCTGCAAAAAGATGGTAGAGTACCCGTAACAAAGCTATCTGAAATATTGAATAAACCTAGGACGACAATAGCTAGTAGAATAGAGAGACTAGAGAAGCTCGGGTACATACGTGGTTATAGAGCTGAAGTGGATCCAAGGAAATTGGGGTATAGAGTAGTTGCGTACGTACTGATATCGGTAGCTAGGACAGGTCCTGTAGGTGGTAAGTCAAGTCAAGTACTTCTAGCTGAGAAGATACTAAAGGACTCAGAAGAGAGGAATGATCTACCATGGGTTGAGGAAGCAAGTGTCATAACTGGGCCATACGACATATTGTTGAAGGTTTGGGCTAGAAGTATAGAGGAGTTGAGTAAGTTCCTTATAGAGTACCTACCATCACTAAGTGGAGTAGTTAAGACAGAGACCCTACTCGTTCTTGAGTGTGTTGGTGAGAGACATTACTGGCCCCTCAAGCAATAAGCTACCTAGCAGTAGGTACCTAGAGCGAATTTGAGGAAAAGCAATAATAGGATCACTGTGAAGTTGCACCATGGTGATGAGTAATCCCCTTGCAGAGTCGATGAAGAACGCTTCCAGCACTGAACTACGTAGACTAATCACGGATTATGGAAGGAAGTTCCTGATATCAGTAATCATCCTCGCTATGCTCTGTACAACAACGTTCCTCATAGTCAGGAGAGGAGCAAGTCCAATACTTCTCTACACAGTATTCGTACCAATGACATTAGTAGCGTTGGGAGCAACCGTCTACTTCCTAACAAACCTACTTCAGTTACTAGCTAGGTATAGAGGGCGCACTACAATGAAGGTGGAACATAAGGGACAGGATAAAAAGGAGGGATTTGTTGAGGTTAAGGTCGAGTAGCTAAGGTGGGTGAGTAACATGTATAGAGAACGGAGAAGATACGAAATACCTGAAGTAAGAGTCGCAATAAGCAAGAAACTTGCACTAGCAATCACATTCCTCGTAATATTCATTGTAGTAGCTGCACTGGTAGCAATGAACGTAATAACAGCATCACTAGGAGAAGCTAAGGTAATAATTGATCCATTTACAGGAAACGTGAGGATACTGATAGGACCTGGTTGGACTATCAAGATGCCTTGGGAAGACGTTAGAACATTCTCCGTAGCAGTGACAGCAATAGACTTCATACAGTCAAAGGGAACGAGCATACCGGCATTAACCAAGGATGGAGCAGAGGTGCTGGTAGATGTCACTATCAGGGCACAGTTGAGACCAGATCCAGAAGCATTGATCTACGTAGCTAGATACTACCCACAGGGAGTCATAGAGCCGGTACTAATACCCAAGACTAGAGCAATAGTTAGAGATGTCATAAGTCAATACACCTTAGTTGAAGTAATAGAGAAGAGATTTGAGTTGAGCGAAAAGATTAGGAGAGCACTAGAGGAAGCATTTAAGAAGGATAAGACCATTAGCCTCAGCTTGATAATTCACGATATAGCTGTTAGAAACATAATACCACCAACAAAGGTTAGAGAAGCAATTGAGGAGAAGTTAGCAGCACAGCAGAGAGCTGAAGCAGCGAAGTACGAGAGGGAAAGGACGTTGACTCTAGCTAATGCAACAGCAATGCAGAAGATCCTGGCAGCGAAGGGTGAAGCGGAAGCATACCTACTAAGGACCTCAGCTGAGGTTAAAGCAATTGAGATGCTGTTAAGAACACTAGGTAACGATACGAGAGCACTACTGACATACCTCTACATAAGAGCACTTGAGGACGCACTCATGTCAGGAAGAGCAAATCTAATACTGGTAGCATCTCCAACAGGAGCAACAACACCAACACTACCACTAATACTACCTATACCACAGACAACACAGCAGATACCGAGGAAAACGTAATCAGCCCTAAAGCGCCTCATCAAGTAGTCAGTGATCGAGGTACTCATCACCAGCACCTCAAAACACATCAAGACTTTTTATACTCACTCAACAACGCACAGGTTAGCAAGTGATGAGGGATACGGCTACCTGAAAAGTGATGAGGGTGCGAGTTACTGATGAAGGTCATCTGTGATTTGCGATGGGGTTGTACTGGCTTGAGGTTTAGGTGAGGTAGTTGATATATGAGGCTAAGCTACATGTGTAGTTACATTGCTCATTTTGCAGTGATGGGAGGTACCTTCCTTGGAGGCTATATGTGGAAAGTGATTTATAGGTAGTTGAGGGATCCTAGGTACAGGTCTTTGAAATTGAGGTGAAGCTTATTGGTGAGCTAGTGTTCAAGCCTAAGCTTGAGGAGAAGAGATGGTCTATCGATAAGGAACTAGAGCTTCTTAAGCTTTGGGAACAGGAAGGTCATTACGAGTTTAGAGATGATTCATCGAAACCACTAATTGTAATCGATACTCCTCCACCCTACCCCAGTGGTCCTTGGCATGTTGGTGGTTTAGCTCATTACTGTCAGATAGATATGATTGCTAGGTACTTCAGAATGCGTGGTTACAGTGTTCTAGTACCGTTCTACGCTGATAGGAACGGTCTACCTGTTGAGGTTGCTGTTGAGAAGAAGTACGGTATTAACCCTAGGCAAGTTCCTAGAGAGCAGTTCCTGGAGCTGTGTAGGAAGTTCCTTGATGAGATGGAGGAGCAGATAGTTAGGCAGTGGAAGAGAGCTGGATGTGTTTTCACCTATTGGAGATCTGGTACTGATAGTCCTGAGTATAGGGCTATTACACAAGCTACCTTTATTGAGTTGTGGAGGAGAGGACTCATCTACGAAGCTGAGAGACCTGTTAGTTGGTGTCCAAGGTGTCAAACCAGTATTTCTGAAGCTGAGATTGAGTATGAGGAGAGAGATACGTGGCTCTGCTACATTAAGTTCAAGGTTGAGGAAACAGGTGAAGATATTGTCATAGCTACTACGAGACCTGAGCTACTGTGTACCTGTGCTCTCGTGATCTTTAACCCAGAGGACACTAGGTATCAGCACCTAGAGGGTAAGCACGCTATCGTACCTATATTTGGTCAGAAGGTACCCATTAAGAAGCATCCATCAGCTAGACCCGAGTTCGGTACTGGTCTGGTGATGGTGTGTAGCTTCGGTGATTGGACTGACGTGCAGTTATTTAAGGAGTTTGGGCTCAAGCCGAAGATAGCTATTGACTCTGATGGTAGAATGAATGAGGTTGCTGGTCCCTATAGGGGTCTCAGGGTTGAAGAAGCTAGAGCTAAGATCATTGAGGATCTCGAGAAGAGTGGTTTACTCGTTAAGAAGGAGAGACTAAAGCATGCAGTTCCTGTTTGCTGGAGATGTAAGACACCTATAGAGTTCATAATCACGAGGGAGTTCTTCGTTAAGCAACTTGAGTTCAAGGAAGCACTAAAGAAGTTAGCTTACGAAATGAAGTTCTGCCCTGAACAACATAGACAGCTACTACTCCAGTGGATTGACTCTATAACCATGGATTGGCCAATAACGAGAACAAGGTTCTACGGTACGGAAGTACCTATTTGGTACTGTAAGAGATGTGGTACACCTCACCTACCTGAACCCGGTAGATACTACCAGCCTTGGAGAGAGAAGGCACCTTTTGAGAGATGTGTGAAGTGTGGCTGTACTGAGTTCGTAGGTGAGACCAGGGTCTTTGATACTTGGTTCGACTCCTCAATATCTGTACTCTACGTGTGTGGGTACCTACGGAATAAGGGATTCTTTGAGAGAGCACTTAGATCAATTAGGATTAGACCACAAGGCTATGACATAGTTAGGACATGGCTCTATTTCTCAACACTTAGAGTATATCAGCTACTTGGCATACCAGCCTTCACCCACGTCAGAATTTCAGGTATGGGATTGGATGAGAAAGGTGAAGCAATGCATAAGAGTAAGGGTAATGTAATCTACCCCGAACCTTATCTGGAGAAGTATGGTGCTGATGTGTTTAGGTTCTGGGCTGCTGCAGCAGCCAAATTAGGTAGTGACTATAGATTTAGCGAGCAACTACTCAAGACAGGTAGTCTCTTCCTGACAAAGCTCTGGAACATAGCTAGATTTATCTCGTCATTCCCTGAACCAGCAAACAAGTACAAGCTCAGACCAATAGACTACATGATCTTAGGTGCCCTAAACGACGTAATACGCAAGTGTATCAATTCAATGAACGAACTAGACTTCTACGACCCAATAAACGAAGTCTACAGATTTACGTGGGATATCTTTGCAGATCACTACTTAGAAGCAGTCAAGGCTAGAGCATACAACAGGGATAAGAAGTTCAGTGAAGAAGAACAGAGAGGAGCATGGTACACACTACACACGGTACTGAAGACCGTACTAAAGCTACTAGCACCAATATGTCCATTCATAACAGACTACATATGGAGGAAGCTATACAGTGAAAAGAGCATACACTTTGAGAAATTCCCAGAGCCAAATCCTGAATGGGATACACCATACAGAGAACTACTCAGTAGGTTCATGGACTTCAACAGCAAGATCTGGACATTGAAGAAGAACATGAAGATAGCACTAAACCAACCACTGAGAGCAAAAGTCTACATACCGAGAGACCTAGAGCCAATAGCAGACGACCTAAAGGCAATGCATCAAATCCAGGAAATAGTCATTGGTGAGCCACAGGACAAGACTAAGGTAAAAGATCTAGGTTCAGGCATCTATGTAGAGCTTCTTCAATGAATCAAATAAGTACTCACTATAGGTACTGCTCAGGAGAACATCGAGTACGAAAACTCCCTTGGGCGTCAACTCATACCTAACCCCCACTCTCCTAACTAAATTTAAACACCATAGATTACGAAGTAATCTCCTACATGCATTTAGTGAAAGTGCACTAAGCTCAGTGATACTGGATATTGACTGAGGACCTTTAGTCAAAGTCTTGAGAATACTCACTACTGAATCACCGTACTCAGCTAGAAATCGAATCAACGTATCGGTAATACCTATCTGAGTAAAGAACTCAACAACATACCTATACTGATCACGAGTGCTAAAGCAGTATCTGAAGTTACTCAGTACGTAATTAACAGCTAGTATTGCTAAGAGAGGAATACCGAGCGAGTAGATACCAATCATCTCAAGTACTTGAGAACTTAATTCAGGAAGTTTAAGAGCCTTAATCCATACACGAAGTAGCTCACAAATCTGCACACTACTCATTGGTCTAACCACAATGACATGTCCAACACCACGCATTACCCTTCCCATCAAATAGTTCACCGGTGTAGTAATGATAGCTTCAACACGAACACCCTTAGCAGCACAGTAGCTAATTAGTGACCTCCTACCTGAGCCAGAAGCCCCTATCAATAGTACCCTTCCGTTACCAACATCACTCAACAACTTAACCTCATTAACCCTATCAACAAAGCACCTACACAACATTTCTAAGTCTGGAGTCAAGGGAATGAATTGCTTAATTGAGTACAGCGTACTAATCCTATTGAGGTACATCACTGATGTAATCAACAATAAGTGGAATTAAGTAGACCCTTACTACCGAGTTAGCATACTCCCGTAAGTACCTAGGTAATAGCAGCAAATTACTAACCCAAGTATTAGCTTTTTT
>CAZYGV010000047.1:0-8223 GCA_964647155.1 uncultured Thermoproteales archaeon
AGTTCGTGTTGTTGATGTTACTGCTGGTACTAAGCCCATGTCCATAGCTCTCTACAAGTTAGCTACCGATATCGATGCTAAGTACGTGACGTATCTATCGCTTAGAAGTCGTGAGTTTGAGAACCTACCTTTCACTGATATTCCTAAGTACTACTCAAACATAGTTATTCTCGAGAGGAAGGTATGATAGTACGAATTAGGTCTAGTGACTTACTACCTGTAGTTACGTACTTGCTTAGTGTTAGTGATGAGTTTGAGATTTCATGTGGTGATGAGTCTATACTACGTATTTCACTCAGTGGACAGAGACTTAGGTTAGTGAGAAGTCGAGGAGGTACTTGGTCTTGGTGCTCACTACCACTTGATGTTGCTGTGTGGTGGAGTCTTCACTTTAGTGGTGAGGATATTGCTTTTGCTGACTTGAAGTACTCCTTTGCTAAGTTTCTCGAGTCTCTATACGCACTACCTGGTTCGAGGTTACCTATTGTAGTGTTTGATGAGACAGCTCTGTGGTATGGTTGCTGTCACTCTCTTGCTAGGTACTGGCTCTCTGTAGCTCATAGCTTTAGAGCTAGGATACAGACTACGTACTTTGCTATTCCTGATCATGTTAAGGAGAACCTAGTGAGGCTGCTTCACGAACACAATCCTCTACCTGATGAGTTGCAGGTAAACTTCATTAAGTCTCTTGGTCTTAGGGTTAGTGAGTACTTAATAGATGTCGAGTTGGCTCGTACTATTCTGGGACTTCACGATCTACTCAATGCATCTAAGGTACTACCCATTACTGAGGTCACGTTGGGTATTGGTGTTGGTATTGGTGTATTTAGTCTCTACTTTAGACTGTCTAGAGCTATTAGAGCGCAGTTCGGTATAGGAGTGACACCGATCCTAATCACATCGAGGGAAGACGTTGCTTCTGCTAGTGATCTACTCGGTCTTCCTATTCAGCTCGTTACTCCAAAGCAGATACCATCTGAGGTCGATATAGGCTTCAAGTCTGTAGGTACTGTACTCACTGTACTGACGTACCTCTTATCAGCTATTAAGGTTCGTTCGAGAGATCTTGAGTTTGTGATGGTTCCTGGACCGATATCTAGGAGCTTAGATTGCTGTAGTGACCCTCCATTGAGTATTATTGTGAGGACTGGATCTAGTGATTATTTGAGTAGGTGGATTAAGTTGAGCCGTAGCTTGAAGAGCTGGTTAACCTCTAGTTAATTACCGCTCTTAGAACCAACTATCGAGAGCTCTGTAATCAACTTACTCAGCTTCTCACCGTAGCTCCTCACGTACTTGATAGCTTCCTCCCTAGTCTCTGGTTTTAGTGAGTTCCACCTACTGAGGTATGACCGTACTGATGCTATAAATGCCTCGATTTCACGTGCTATTGACCTAATAAGTTCGTTTCTATGTGCTTTCACGTACCTCACGAGTGTAGTTAGGTGCTGAAGTTCTCTCACGCAGTTCGGGAAGGTACTGTACACCTTTCTGATGTCGATAGCTAGCTCCAGCAACTGCTCAGTAGTTACGTAGCTTAGATGTAGTACCGTAATCTCCATCCTTGGTACTCCACGGTAGTTTCTCGATGGTAATTTCACAGCGAAGCTACCTAGTGTAGGTCCTCCTGTGGCGCTCTCGGTGTTTCTTGGGATGAGTACTAGCTTTGGTCCTTTAAGTATCTGTGCTGTGAGAACCTCCCTAGCTAATTCCCTCAACTTAACGGTATTACCTTCAATTACTACGTACCCTTCCCTCTTCAGCTTCTCAAGAACATCCACTATCGGTGGACCAAATACTCCGAGTAGGTCACTTAACGTAGCTCTGTCCCTACTCAGAAGGTACCTAAGTACTTCGTATCTAAGTCTACTCACAGAGTGTGTACCTGTGTGGTTACTGATATCGATACCTCACGTAGTTACTTACTTGATGAGGTGGGGTATATTCTCTAGACCTGTACTCGAGTTCTCTGGTGGTACCGCTCTAGATCCGCTGCAAGCATTCAAACTTGGTTATGGCCCATTTAGGTCCTTACCTAGCTTAACAATGTTGTGTATGGTTTATAGGGATTTGAGGTCTGAGTTTAGGGAGTTTCTCAGGAACTTAATTGAGGGTGTTGGTGTCTTCGGTGGTTTGGATAAGTGGTTTCGTTGTGAGGTTACAGTTCTCGATGTTCTTGAGTTTAGCTCATATGGTGAGGCTATTGAGTTAGCTAGGTCCATCCACGATGTTGATCTCGTGCTGTGTACCGTTCCTGATGAATTCACTGTTCAGTTCTCTGACGATCCATACATACCCCTCAAGCAGGTTATTGCTAGTCATGGTATTCCCAGTCAAATGGTTACTCACAGCACGGTTAAGTACCTGAGGTCTAGAGGTGTTGTATTGGCTAATGTTGCTGTTGGTGTCTTTGCTAAGTGTGGTGGTATTCCTTGGGCTGTTCGCAGTGGTCTCTACGGTGATCTCTACATCGGTTTTGATGTGGGTGGTGGTGTTGTGTCTACTGTCGTCTACGATAGGTCTAGTGGTTGTACTGAGTGGTTCTGTAGGAGGTCATCGCTTGAGAGGATTGCTCCTGAAGTTGGCGATCTAGTTGCTGAAGTACTCCAGGATAGGTACCGTGGTGGTTTAGTTGTCATTCATAGGGATGGTCCATACCACTTTACTGAGGTTCATAGTTTGAGGAAGGTTCTTCGTGATCTCGGTATTGATAGGTATGTCATGGTTTCTGTCATGAAGTCTGTACCCATTAGGTTGCTGAACCTCATGGGTGGTAGAACTCAGCAACCTTGGAGAGGTACCTGGATTAGGCTGGGTAGTAGTAGGGTTGTTGTTGCTACTCTAGGTATTCCCGATGCTGAGGTTACTCACCTTGGTGCTACTCCGAGGCCTGTTGTTGTGGAGGTTGTTGAGCCTTGGTCTTGGGAGGATGTTGATGTTGTAGCTCTCTCCAGAGATGTCTATTGGTTAGCTCAGCTTCACTGGGGTACCTGTATCCTCAGGACTAAGCTACCAAATACTGTCCTGTACCCGCATAGGGTAACTACATTTGCGAAGTTAGGTCTAGGTGATGTAGCTATTGAATCGAGGAAACTATGGTTTCTCTAGCACTGGATACAGCTCTAGAGTAGGTACCTCTGATGTTAGTTCTTTAAACCACTCACGTAATTTCCTTAGGTACTGCTTCAAGAACCACACGTAGTTACTTACCTGATCACTACACCTATAACGTGTACAGTATATGTTTTCATAGAGCTTCTTGACTACATTACGTAGGTTAGGTACCTCACCACTCACTACATACACATCAAGTACTGTCTTAAGTGTCGGTATATAGGTAAGTGGTTTAAGTACGTCAAGTAGGGCCAGCGGTTCAGTTCTTAATCCAATATCTGGTTGAAGACCTACCTTAACTACTTCAGCAAGTACTTCACCACAGGCAATGGTACGTAGTTTCTGATGTAGATCACTCACGTAGTTAGGTTCTAGATCTAGCTCTCTAGCCACGTACTCAAGGAAGGTACTGAGGAATTCCTGATCTAGCTCAGGTACCTCACTCAATTCACTACACTCCACCTGCGCTCTATACGCTCGAATTACTGGGAGAAGCCTAGTTAGGCGTGTACCGTAGATGGCGAGTGCTTTAGCTATGGAATTGAGTGCTGTAGCTAGTAGATTTTTCTGAAGCGTAAGCATGAGGTCGGTTACCTGAGCTTGGTACTGATTGAGTAGTATCTCGCTGTAGAGCCCTGGAGATACATCACAGTAAACGTAGTAGAGAACTTGAGTAAGGTCACGAGAGAGAACTACCAATGGTACTTCAAATCTCGTTAGTAGACAGATAGCAGATGATGTGAAGAGACTTTGGTCAGTACTCAAGACACTACTCAACAATCTAGGAGCAACATTCCTATACACTAGCTTACCGGTATCAAGCTCCTGAACGTAGAGGTGCTCACTCTCAGCACCTACCCTGTACCTACCTACGAGAAGCCAGAGACCTCTCTTCGGCACCCCCCTCACCACGGAATTTACAGTACATACCTAGCTCACACCCCTTGCAAGCTCTTCTCGATCGAGGAATAGAATCTACGAGACCTAACTTAATGAGTTGAACCTCCTTACAAAACTCGAGAACAAGTCTCTTTAACCAACTCTCAACCTTGATCTCAATGAGATTACAAGAGGGGAGGTACAGTAAGTAACCTCGAGATATGTTCCTTCCCTGCGAAAGCTCCAGTAAGAGTACGTAGAATGCAAGCTGCACCACATCACCGAACCTAGGTCTCGTACTGTACTTAACCTCTACAGGGACCCCACCAGCGAGCAAATCTATGGAACCAGCAAGCGGTCCATACCCTACCTCGACCTCACACTCCACATCACCTAACTTCCTAAGCTCACTATAGACCTCACGTAACTTACCCACATCAATCCCGTACCTAACCAGCTCCCTCCCAACGTCACGTCCCTGAAGGTACATGTACAGGAGCTTATGTACCTCACCACCAACACTCATGTACTCCGTAACTACTCCACGTAGGTACAGGTACCTCCTTAAGTATATGCGGTGAGGGCATATGAGGTAATCAACGAGATCCCTAGCATACACTGTAACGGGGAGTAAACCAAGCCTCACACCATCACCATCACTGAACTCCACGTAGCACTAACTTACATAGGTTTTCTCACCGTGAACTATGTTAGATGCTTCTGTACCTCGTACATGGTGTTCTAGCTAGAGACTACACTAGACCGAGGGGATTCACTGGATTTGCTACTAGAGGGATGATTGGTTCTGCTCTACGTAGTGTGTGCTGTGTTACTGGTTCTCGAAACTGCAGTGGTTGCTGTATGAGGGGGAGATGCATCTACTACCACTTCTTCGAGAGTAGGAGCTGTGACTATGATGTTGATTTCGCTAAGAGAGGTGCGAGAGCTGGTGTATCGAGACCTTACTCAGTTGAGCCAGCTATCATCCGTGGTCGTGAGATAGTATTTGGCTTCTACCTGCTAGCACCTAGGTACTTGATTGAGCTTAGATGTGAGCCAGTGATCATACTATCACTACTGAAGTGTGGTATGTTGGGTCTAGGTATGGATGCTAGGTATGGTGAGAGGAGGAGGTTCTTTATCTCAAGAATTCTCAGAATTGACCCCTTTACGGGTTCAGTACAGGTAGTCTATAGGGACGATGCTGGTATCATCAGGGAACCAATACCCACTACCGTGCTAAGTGATGATTTACTGAGGAGAGTTGAGAAGAAGGCAATTGCTCTTAGGGAGTTAAGGCCTAGGTACATAGTCCTGAACTTCACGACACCAACCATGGTAGTGCACAATCGTCAGGTAGTAACTGAGCCGCCACTACACGCCATTGTGATGAATTTAGCTAGGAGGTATAGTCAATTAGCTGCATTTCACAGGGTTGGTCAAGTACTCTCAGTGCTTGAAGCTAGAGAGCTTAGGGATGCTGTTAGGGCTAATGCGAAGTTGGTATACGCACATAGGAGTAAGGTTGTTCTACGTAAGTACATGATTGCTAGTGATGAGAGGAGGGTTCTCGGAACATTCATTAGGGGTTACTTCGTGTACGAGGTGCAGCAATCCTTCTGGAGAAAAAGTATTAGTACGCTAGCTCTTCAGTTACTGATACTTGGTCAGTACATGGGTGTTGGTCAGTTAGCAGCTGCTGGATGCGGTAAGTACGTACTCACTCTACCCGTTAGTGAGCCACACATATCCTACGTAGTTAGGTGTGAGTAAAACTATATCACAGGTAGATTGTCTGGGGAAGGGAGTAGATTACATTAGGTAGTTCCTCGGTATCTAGATCGAGCTGGAGGTTGCATACGTGAGTTCTCTTCCACAACCCATAGTACTAGACCCAGTACTGTACACAGTCCTAGCATGGTCTCGACACCTTATAGAGAGATTCAGCAAACTCCTCACTAACCTAGATACCTTACTCAAGGTGCTTCACGGTGAAGAGGTTCCTGGCGTCTACGCTATTGATGCTGGGTACGTATTCTCAAAGGAGAAGTACGTATCTGCAACAAAGATAGCTATCTACAGCAGGAAGGTCCTTGGTGGGGAAGTTCGTGAAGAGATCAGAATTCCATGGAGTGACAGGATAGGTCCTGTAGCAATTCTACTCTACTCCCAGGAGGAATTTCACGAAGCTGCCAGGTACTTACTCGAAGTAGCGACAATGCTCAAGGTAGCTAGAGAGGAGAGACTTGCTAAATACTTCACTGGACCGATTCTCGTGTTGAGACATGGACCACTAGTACATCAGTTAGTTCAGTACGATAGGAGTACCTACGACATACCTGAGGATCTTCTACGTAGGATACTCATGGTTGCTGGCTGGGATGAAGATGATGTGGTAGAGTTCCTTAGAAAGGTAAGGGATGACTACAGTGCAGTGAGGCCTAGTGAGGAGGGAGGTAGGAGAAGGTACATATCGTCCAGGATAATCGTAGCAATACTACATGAGCTCCTCGAATTAGGTAGAGATAGCTGTGTAGTCCCAATGGGGGTTCTCGAAGATGTTAGGAGGAGTAGGTTATTCATTAGGTACTCCGTTCTGTCACTAGTACGTGAGCTACAACGAGATGTGAGGAGAGCTAGCAACATGCTTGAGGATGCTGTTGTTAGGTACTATGAGGAACCTATTACCGAGCACGCGGTCTACGTGCTTGATACGCTTAATCAGCTAATAGAGGCCTATCGAGGAGCTACGGTGGATGAGCACTACGTCGCTACTAGGGTAGCTATGGAGTACGTGAGAGAGCACAGAACTAAACTACGGATATCCGATGCGGAGCTACTAACCATGATGGCGACGGAGGGCTTGCTCATAGACGGAATACCTGAGTCATCAGCACCTCAATTCAAGCGTAGTAAGTTGGTTGAGTTTCATGTAGATAAGCTACCAAACACAGCATACTCACTATCGAGGATAGCTCTAGACTACGGTTACTACACTACAGAGCTACGTAACATAGTGTACAGCGTGGATAGAGGACTTGCAGGACCATACGACATTAGGTTCACGTACCTATTCCTAGATGAGATTAAATCACTAGACTACATCAAGAGCAAGATCCTAGGAGAAGTACATGCCCAACCAGGTACCCTTAGAAAAGCACTGTCACTACTAACCATTAGAGCACCCATAAGGGTTGAGTACCCAGCCTACCTAGAGTTGAGGAAAGACGAACTAGAGAGAGCGCTCAGGTACGTGCTTGCACTATCCAAGGTGAATGTACATGGGTATCCTGCACCCATATTAATGGCTGACTACTACTCCTGGATTAGACCTAGTGAGAGGGAGTTCATTAACGTACTCGAGAGGTACCTCAGACTTAGGGTAATACCACTTACATTAGTACACAGATATTTCACAGCTAGGAGGTATGTCTTTGGGTATGTCTCAGAGTACTGAGTTAGGTATTGGTATCGGTATTGTCTCTAGAGTACGAGATCATAGAACAGTCTACGCTCAGCTATACATGGGGTTTGGTGAGGTTGTTGGTCTAGGTGCTCTCCTCTTCATTGAGGATAGGACAGTTAGTAGGCACTACCTCTGTAGGGTAATTAACTTAAGACCATATCAATCTCCTGTTCAACCCTCAGTATCTGAATTAGTTCAGTTAGCTAGAGAGCGTACAGAGCTTCAAGCCATAACGGAGATAATTAGGAAGGTAATTGAGCAGGTACCCGGTAGTCAGATAGCTAGGCAACTACAGTCCTATACAGCTACGCTGCAGCTACTAGGTGTACTGAGGAAGGAAGAAGATTGTAGGTGGAAACTAGCTAGTGTAGACATACCACCACAACCAACATCTCTAGTCCTTAGACCGAGTCCAGAGATTCTCGAGAAGGTAATTCACACAGAATCACTTGGGGATGAGTACATGAAGTGTGGTATCTACATGGGGACTCTATCATATGAGAGAAATGTCAAGGTTTACCTCGTACCTAAGAAATTGTGCTACCACGTAGCTATACTAGCGCAGACAGGTGCTGGTAAGACAGAGACAGCTAAGAGACTGATCTATGGCTTCCTTAAGAGCTACGTTAGGGGTAAGGTACTGGTACTAGATCCCATGGGTCAGTACACAGGTCTTGGACTAGTTGAGAGTGGTACAACACCGCTAATATCTAAATTGTGGAGTGATCTAGGTCGCAGTGATCTCAAGATAACTGTGCTAGTAC
>CAZYGV010000048.1:0-8143 GCA_964647155.1 uncultured Thermoproteales archaeon
TTCTGGAAATCTGCTTACTTAGAGGACTCTTTGTCGTCTTCATAGGTCTCTCCATTGGGGTTCTCGCTGGTTACGTAGGTGGGAAGACTGACTCAGCGCTAATGGCGTTAACTGACATTGTGCTAAACATACCATCGCTACCACTTTACATAGTGTTAGCTACGTACTTAGCGAAGATAGTTAACGTAGCTGATCCAGTTATAATGGCTGCACTTCTAAGTGTAACTGGTTGGGCAGCACTAGCTAGATCTGTTAGAGCACAAGTACTATCACTTAAGACACAACCATTCATAGAAGCAGCTAAAGCACTTGGTCTACCTACCTGGTACATTGTGTTCAGAGAGATAACACCTAACCTCATGTCGTACATAACAGTTAACTACATCTGGTCAGCAATAGATGCTGTGTACATCAGCGTTGGTCTCTACTTCCTAGGACTACTACCCTACACAGAGACTAACTGGGGTGTACTGCTAAGGGAAGCTGTCACTAGGGGTTCACTGTACGTACCTGAGAGATGTTACTTCTTCCTAGCACCAGTAATAGCTATCGTAGGGCTTCAGTTCGGACTCATACTATTCTCGTACGCAATGGATGAGATATTCAATCCAAGGATAAGGACAGAGTACTTCAGGGCACTGAGAAGGTAAATCACTTACCTCTTTTTCTATCTAACCTACCTAGACGATACCTCACACAGTCTCCTAACATGCTCTTAGGCAAGCTCTCATATCTCTAGTCAAGGCAACAAATATTCTTAGTCTATCATCTGTCACTACCTTCCATATCCTGATATAGTTTAGCTCTTCGTGATTTTCTAATGTAGATACCGGATCACCATGAATAATGCCTAGCACCTTCTGGCCACGGGTTAGAGATCTAGGGAGATATAGTGAGTTTTAGTCTACTGAGGTCACTGCTAAGCTAGGTGTAATATTGCAGAGAATATAAGCGTAGCTTGTGATCCAGGAAGATGATCTTGACCAGTATCTTAGAGGATTCGTGGAAAGAGTTCTCCCTTACGTACGCTGTGATGAGAGACCAACAGCTATATGTGCCATGTATTGAGTGTGATGGGAATTAGTTATTAGCTTATCTATGATGTTGGTTAGTTCTTGGGGTGGGAGTAGTGAGGAAAGTTTTTAATTAACCTCACTTATACACGGTGCGACAGTACTCATTCGGTGGAGTTACATGCCGAAGAGGGAGTACGTATCGAGGTGGCCTATAGCATCGAGTAAACCGAAGAAGCAGCGAAAAGCGTACTTTAACGCACCACTACATAAGAGACAGAAGTTCGTCACGGCACCACTAGCTAAGCCACTACAGCGTGAACTGGGTATCAAGAGGTTACCTGTTAGGAAGGGAGATACAGTACTCATTGTGAGAGGAGATTTCAAGGGTCTTGAAGGTAAGGTAGTTGAGGTTGATCTCAAGAGAATGAGGATCTTCGTTGAAGGGGCAGTGATAAAGAAACCAACAGGAGAGACCGTATACTACCCAATACACCCATCTAAAGTCGTGATAACTAAGCTAGACCTCAGTGATCCAAAGAGGAAGGAAGTTATTGAGAGGAAGAAGAAAGCTAGGGAAGAGTTTCTCAAGAAGTTGAGAGAGTTCAAGGAGAAGTTAGCTACAATCACTACATCTCAATCAGGTAGTTAGGGGGTTTAGATATGCCATCTCTTAGACACCTACGTAGGTCCTGTGCTCCATACTTCTGGCCTATACTCCGTAAGGAGCACGTCTGGACAGTCAAACCAGCTCCTGGACCACATCCCAAGGATAAGTGCTTTCCACTACTCATAATTGTTAGAGATATCCTGGGTTATGCTAAGACGGCTAGAGAAGCTAGGAGGATACTAGCTGAAGGTCACATTAAGGTTGATGGTGTTGTTCGTAGAGATTACAAGTTCCCTGTAGGTCTAATGGATGTGGTAGAAGTTGTTGATACAGGTGAGTATTACAGAGTTGTACCTCACCCAACTAAGTACCTAACACTACATCCCATATCACCTGAAGAAGCTAAGTTCAAGCTATGTAGGATAAACAATAAGACAACCGTTAAGGGCGGTCATATACAGCTAAATCTGCACGACGGTAGGAACATCTTGATTAGAGTTAAAGATCCACTAAATCCAGTCGAGGATGTATATGCAACACTTGATGTAGTTAAGATAAGTTTACCCGATCAACAGATACTAGATCACTACAGATGCGATCTAGGTTACTGGGCTATTGTTACTGATGGAGCTAACGTAGGTAAGGTGGGTAGGATAGTGACCATAGTTCAAATATTCAAGAGAAGACAAGCAGTAGTTACTCTCGAGACACCTAGCGGTAAGGAGATTAGGACAATACTCGACTATGTATTCATCATCGGTAAGGATAAGCCCGAGATCTCACTTCCAGAAGAAGCATTTGACTAGGTGGGAACATGAGTGAAACGCCTACACCACAGGTATCTGGTGAACCTCGAGTAGTCGAAACTAGTAAGGGACCAGTGCTAATTATAGATCACCCGATGAGAGCTATCATGATAGATAAGGTAGTTGTGAACATTGCACTTGGCCAATCAGGTGAGAGATTACATAAGGTAGCTAAGATTTTGGAAGGCATTACAGGTCAGAGACCATCCTTAAGAAAAGCTAAGAGGACAATTAAGGAATTTGGTATTAGGAAGGGAGAACCAATTGCGTGTATGGTAACACTTAGGGGTAGAAAAGCATATGAGTTTCTGAAAAAAGCACTTGAAGCTATTGGTAACGTGGTGAAGATATCTAGCTTCGATAGGTTTGGTAACTTGAGCTTTGGTATTAGAGAGTACATCACGATACCCGGTGTTAAGTATGATCCGACAGTAGGTATGTTTGGTATGGATGTCGTTGTTGCACTAGCTAGACCTGGGTTTAGAGTTGCTAGGAGGAGAAGGAGGAGAGGAACCGTGCCCATGAGGCATAGAGTAACGAAGGATGAGGCAATACTTTTCTTCAAGTACGTATTCGGTACGAGGGTACTGGAGGAGTGAGGTGAGTATATGGCTAAGATAAAACCACCTAAGCAGAGGAAGTTCGGTAAAGGAACTCTTAGATGTAGGAGATGTGGTACTCATGAAGCTATTATCAGGAAGTATGGTCTAATGCTTTGTAGGAGATGCTTTAGAGAAGTTGCCGAGCAACTTGGCTTCAAGAAGTACTTCTAACCTAGAGCAGGTTTTTAAGTTCTTGAGTATCTGTTTCGGAGGGTTACGTCATGGTAATGCTCGATCCACTTGCAAATGCACTAGCAACAATAATGAACTGTGAGATGAGGGGGCACAAGGAATGTATCATATGGCCAGCTTCAAAGCTAATTGCGGCTGTACTAAGAGTCATGCAGAAATACGGCTACATCGGTGAGGTAGAGTTCATTGATGATGGTAGGACAGGTAAGTTCAAGGTCCAGCTACTCGGTAGGATAAACAAGTGCGGTGTCATTAAACCTAGGTTCCCAGTAAAGTACAGGGAAATAATCGAGTGGGAAAAGAAGATCTTACCAGCTAGAAACATCGGTATCCTCATACTCTCTACCCCTAAGGGTGTCATGTCTCATCACGAAGCTAAGCAATTGAGAATTGGTGGTATCTTGCTAGCATACTGCTACTAGGTGATACTCTATGAGTGAGATCAAGGTGAAGCTACCTAATCCAAAATCAGAACTTATGTCCAAGCTAGGTAGATTGATGAAGTTAAAGAGAAAGATGAAGCAGAAGAAACCTGAATTCATGAGGATGGATGAGTGGAGATTTATTAGGATAGCTAGGAAGGACTCGTGGAGGAGACCTAAAGGTCTAGACAACAAAATTAGAAAGGAGATTAAAGGATACCCACCACGCGTAAAGGTTGGTTACAGAACACCTAAAGATGTTAGAGGACTACACCCTTCAGGATTCATTGAGGTTCTAGTTTACAGACCACAGGACCTAGAGAGTCTAGACCCAAGCAAGCATGCTATTAGGATAGCTCATACAGTTGGTAAGAAGAAGAGAATTGAAATAATTAAGGAGGCCATCAAGAGAGGATTCAAAATACTTAATTTAAGGAAGGAAGAGAGGGAGATGCTAGCTGAATTACTTAAACCTGAGGCTGCTTAGTTGTGGAGAGAAAGGTTAAATATATTAGGTTGCAAGTAGCTCGGTGAGGAATGAGCCATGACCAAGCTAACTCTCCAGAAGCGTTTAGCTGCTGAAGTACTTGGAGTTGGTGAGTCACGCATTTGGATTGATCCAACGAGAATAGATGAGGTAGCTGATGCCATAACTAGGGAAGATATCAAGAGATTAATCAAGGATGGTGTAATTCGTGTTAAGCCACCTCACGTCAATAGTAGAGGTAGATGGAGAGTAAGACATGAGCAGAAGAAGAAAGGTAGGAGGAGAGGACACGGTAGTAGAAAGGGTGAGAAGGGTGCTAGAGCTGGTAAGAAGGAACAGTGGGTCAATAAGATCAGAGCAATTAGGAGATACCTCAAGATGCTGAAGGAGAAGAGACTAATCTCAACGAAGACCTTCAGAATGCTCTATAGGCTAGCTAAGGGAGGTTACTTCAGGAGCGTAGCACACGTTAAGGCATATATCGAGGAACATAATCTACTGGAGAAGAGACCTATTAGGTGAAGTATATGGCTAGAGGACCGAGATACAAGGTACCATTTAGGAGAAGGAGAGAAGGATTAACAAATTACTACAAGCGTAGGAAGTACATCCTATCTGGAAAACCAAGACTAGTCATTAGGAAGACTCTAAACCACATGATAGTACAGGTCATTGCAGCTAAACCTGAAGGAGACATAACTCTAGTATCAGCTCACACACGAGAACTAGTTAGAGACTTTGGATGGAAGGCTAATTGTGGTAACACACCGGCAGCATACTTAGTTGGGCTTCTAGCGGGCTACAAGGCTCTTCTCAAGGGAATTAAGGAAGCGATAATCGACATAGGTCTTCACAGACCTATTAAGGGATCTAGGGTATTCGCAGCGCTTAAAGGTGCTCTAGATGCTGGTTTACATGTACCTCATTCAGAGGAGATTCTACCCGATGAAGATAGAATACGTGGTGTGCACATAGCTGAATACGCTAAGATGTTAGCTGAAAAAGATCCAGAACGCTATAGAAGGCAGTTCTCCAAGTACCTTGAGAATGATCTTAAACCAGAAGACCTACCAAAACATTTTGAGGAGGTACTAAACAGAATTAAGGAGAAGTACGAGAAGCTACTTGCTGAGAAAGGTATTGCTGTAGCTGCTGAGAAGACTCGAGAGTAGGTCATTTTTGAGAGTAAGTTTTTAAGTTTAGGGTACGTGGGGGTAGACGATACCCCCATTGAGGGGTTACTACATGGCATCAGCACTTGAGGAATGGGTTCCAAAGACCAGATTGGGTTGGTTAGTTAAAGAAGGTAAGATAACGAGTATTGACCAGATCTTCGCTATGAACTTACCCATTAAGGAAGTCGAGATTGTAGACTACCTACTACCTGACCTAAAGCACGAGATAATCAATGTAAACATCGTACAGAGACAGACAGATGCCGGTGAAGTCAGTAGGTTTCAGGTAGTTGTTGCAGTAGGTAACGAAGATGGTTATGTTGGTGTTGGTGTAGGTAAGGCTAAGCAAGTGAGAGAAGCAATTGAGAAAGCTATTGTAGATGCAAAGCTAAACATAGTACCTGTTAGGAGAGGTTGTGGTTCATGGGACTGCTCATGTAATGAACCACATAGCGTACCGTTTAGAGTTAGAGGTAAGTGTGGTAGTGTTGTAGTTGAGCTACTGCCTGCACCTAAGGGTGTTGGTCTAGTAGCTGCTGATGTAGCTAAGGTAGTACTTAGGCTGGCCGGAATAAGAGATGTATGGACTAGGACATTCGGTAGAACGAGAACAACAATAAACTTTGCCAGAGCTGTATGGGATGCATTGAGAAGGACATACAATGTTAAGGGGATTTAGATGGGTAGTAAGCCAGAGAGACCCTATACAAAGCTAGCTGTTATTAGAATTAGAGGAACGGTAGACGTGCCGTATGATGTAGAGCATACGCTCAAATTACTTAGACTACATAAGAAACATCACTGCGTAATAATTGACGATAGACCGGACTACCTAGGTATGCTCAACAAGGTAAAGGATTGGGTTACGTGGGGAGAGATAGATGCTGATACACTAGCTCAATTACTTAGGAAGAGAGGTAGATTGAGAGGTAATAAACCACTAACAGATGACTACATCAGGAAGTACGGTTGGGATTCTATTGAGGAATTCGCTATAGCTGTCATAGAGGGTAGAGCATCACTCAAAGACATCCCAAACCTAAAACCAGTATTTAGATTGGCCCCACCTTCAGGAGGGTTTAAGGGTAGCATAAAGAAGCCTTTTACTGTTGGTGGTGAGCTAGGTTACAGAGGACCAGAGATAAATGAACTACTCAGGAGAATGATGTAGGTAGAGTAAATTACCCTCTCAGGAACTTCATAGCAGCTAGAACATCATCTAGCTTCGCCTCGAGAAATACCAACATCTCATCATCTTTGCCTGCAACTAAGATTAGGTCTCCACCTACATTAACAGCTCCACAAACGAATATCGTTGATGGTCTTCTACCGCTATAGAGCTCTGGAAGGGGAGAGATAATAGGTTCCTCTGTTACCGCAATTAGTTCACCAACATCATTGAAGAGAGCAGCGTACGTGTAGTACATGCCATGTGGATACTCGACACTATGGAAGATGAGGAGATACTCATTTCTCGATAGCTTTACCGAGGCATTAGCACCAGTCTTTAGCTCACGATCAGGTATAGGAGATAATTCAGGTACTGGTTCAAGAGATCTCAGATTAACAACAGTTCCTCTTCGCTCACCGACAAATACACCACCAATCCTATATTCCTCAAACCACGGTCTCACAACCATGAACTTACTTGAAAGAGGTAGAGTGTCCCTGTAGTTACTCAGAATAACATAATTACCATTTTCCTCAAAGACTACGGGTTTCAGATACCTAGCAGATACCTGACTACCATACTCAATATGAGCACAGAATGTCATCACTAACTTCTCTACTGAGTAACTCGGCATGTAGTAAGCTCTCACATGAAATAGTGATGTCGGGTCTTCAGGATCTACTCTAGGATCTTCAACACACTCAGACGAAAGGAGCGGATAGAGTACTGTCTTAGCATCAACTGAGACCTTACCACGTAACTGAAGTATAGGAACTTCAGTATACGCAATGAATGTCCTTGAGAAGTTAACACCACCAAGCCTAAGGAAGATACCCAGTACATTCCCATCCCTAATGACAGCTGCTGAGTTAGATACAGTAAGCACTAGTTCGGGCACATCTAGAGGACTTCGAGCATTCACATCTCGAGGAATAATGTACGCCTTAACCCCAAACATAGATCTATCACTGAACTTCCTCTCAATTCTAGTGAACTTTCTACTCCTAACTAATTTTGAGAGTAGAGTAATCTCAGCCTCCTTACTCACCAACCTACTTAATCTCAGTACGTAGTCACGAAAAATAGTAGCGCCACCAGACACAATATCGAATTCAAGCTCCTGAGGAACCACTAAGCAACACCCAACCCCTACACCGTACATCAGGAATAAGTGATTTAATTATTTGAGAAAGCAAACGGAGAAATCATTAATAAGTACCGCACAGGTACTTGACTAGAAACTTTTTAAGTACGATTGTTGAAATCTTGGTGAACCTCCATGGTAAGGAGATTCGAGAAGAAATCTAGGTACCTAAGAGGTTGGAGAACACACGGTTGGGGTAGAGTTGGTCAGCATAGAAGACACGGGTCTAAAGGTGGTCGTGGTAGAGCGGGAAGACACAAACACGAATGGACTTGGGTTGTTAAGTACTGTCCAGACTACTTTGGCAAGCATGGCTTCAAACAGCCACCAGAGATAACACCACACTTCAAGGAGATTAACGTAGGTACAATAGATGAAAAGATTGAAGAGTGGGTTAGAGAAGGTAAGGCTGAATATAGAGATGGTAAGTACTACGTAGATCTACTGAGCCTAGGCTACAGCAAAGTACTAGGTTCAGGAAAGGTAACGAAGCCCATAGTTGTTAAAGCAGCTGTATTCAC
>CAZYGV010000049.1:0-7936 GCA_964647155.1 uncultured Thermoproteales archaeon
GCTTAGGGTATGTAATGAGCATTGACCTCTTCTTTGATCTCTTTGTTAAGGAGGTCGAGGAGAAGCTCACTAATGGAAATTCAGATACTGAATTCACGATGAAGCTAAAAGTACCTACCATCCTTCATAATGAGATTGAGAAGCTATGGGTAGGTGAACTCCCTAAGAGGGCAACTACCTACTACTCTATAGTGGCTGTTGACGGTGGTGTAAGGTCACTAGGTCTAGAGGGTGGTAGAGAGGTAGTGATAACGAGAGCTATAGCAGTAACTAGTTCAGGTGCTAGAGCAAGACAGCTGAAAGTTGAGTTGAGTAAGCTACAGGGTTTTGCTCTAAAGCTCTCACTACTTACGCAGGTAGAGTGCTCTGTTGCTCTTGAAGCCTTGGAGAAGGTACCTAATGTGGATTACTTACTTCTCGACGGTTCACTATACTACAGAGTAGTCCATGCACTTCACAGAATTCTTAGACCTAGGGAGATAGCAGATACTTACTACCTACCTGAGCTAATCATGACTGTGACTTACGTAGCTACCTTACTTAAGCGATGTCGCGAACTCAACGTAGTTCCACTATTCATAACGAAGGATTCGTCCTCACGAATGTTGAAGGACTACGTAATCAGCAACATAGTCTACAAACAACTATACGAGAACAGGCTCCTTAGAGATCTAGAGGACAACATCATAGAGTTACTTCTGAAAGCACGAAACCTATACTCAGTTACCTGGGTAAAACACTACAGAGCATCTCTTGAAAAACTCCAACAACATCTAAGAACAGTACTCACAAATGTAGCGGAAGATCTCGTACATTGTATCGAGCTATGGCTCCAACCCCACATCACAGATATAGACTTAATTCGCTCAATAGTAACCACCATCGGTTTCACAAGACCTCTCAACATAGGGCTCATAGATATCCACTTAGATAACTTACTACAGGTACTTGAGAAGAATAAGAAGAGAGTGCTCGACCGGATAGACGATGCGCTCAAGATGAGGATCAATGAAGTACCAGGTAATGAGAGTTATTGGTACACTCTACTGATGAATGCTCTCAAGACCATACCAACTCTCTACATGACATACGTACGCGTAGCACCAGACGACACACCACTAGCAATTGAGATACCCAACTTCAGATCCAGTATGGGATTTGTAGAGTTCCGAAGTAGGAGATTAAGTAGTGAACTCGAGATACTAGATCCACTCAGTGTAGTTGTTAGTGGTTACAGAAACTCAACAGTCTACAATGTATGGCTCTACTTAGCGCATCAGTATGCAACCTTCAGATCAACTCAGTTCAGAAGCTACGTAAAGTACCTTGAAGCACACCTCTCGAAGCATGGTCTTACCCTTCGAAAAAAGAGGAGAGAGAAGATGGTGGTGATTCCTCTTGAGTGAAGAGGTTGGTTACGTAGTTGGTGAGGTTACTCCTCTAGAATTTACCTTTGCTGTAAACCCCAAGACACCAGTACCTCTCTACGAGTATGTGTATTGTGAGTTAGAGGATGTACCACCCGGTGAGATTCAGCTCCATAGAGTAAAGGTCATAGCACAGGTACATGAGGTATATCGTGTTGGTGTTGGCCTTGGCAAGAATGTACCCTATGATGTAGCTAAGAACATAGCAGCTAGCGGTGTTGAGGTTGAGGAGGTTCACCTAGCTAAGGCTAGGGTACTTGGGTACGTGTGGAGAGGTAGATTAGTAACTCCGAGAAGACCACCAAGAGCGAATACTAAGGTCTTTAGAGCACCAACTGAGCTAGTTAAGGAACTCTATAGTGTTCCAGAGAATAGAGCACTCCACATAGGCTATCTCGTTGCTAGACCTGAAGTACCTGTTTACCTAGATATTGAGGGACTAAAGAGACACTTAGCGATAATAGCAGCTACAGGTAGCGGTAAGACATGGTGCGCAGTGCTGCTAATAGAAGAGCTACTCAGAAAAGGTGCTACAATAGTAGTCATTGATCCTCACGGTGAATACGTTAAGTTGAAGGAGAAAATCCACGTACTAGACCCTAGGCTCAGAGATAGGGTACTCGTACTCAAAGCTTCTCGAACACAGGAAGGTGACAAGCTCTACAGAATAAAGCTTCTTCAACTTGATTCAGAAACTCTCTCAAGTATAGCAGGTATACCGCAGAATGCTCACAAGATAAGACACTGTGTGAGAGCAGCATTCAACATAGTTAAGGTAGTTGCTAAGTACGTTAATGAGCCGAAGTTGGTGAACATAGGTAGCTTACTGAAGGTACTTAGTTTCTGGAGAAGAGAACGAAGCACGCTGAAGTCTAGAAAATCAGGTAACTTCTCACCTGAGGTCATAGCTAGGAGAATGCTGCAGGAAGTATTCAATGTAAGTAATTGCGGTAATGAGCTGGTAAGGAAATTAGGGAAGTACATTGAGGATCTCTACGCAGCAACACATCGTGATGTAGCTCCTTGTCTTGATGCAATTAGATACCTGAGAGCGCTCAAAAGATATGGTGTATATACATCATCAACTACACCACTGCACGAAATTCTCCAACCAGCTCATGTGACAATACTGAATCTCAGTGGTGTGAGAGAGGAGATACAGGATCACATAGTCTACAACGTACTAACTAGAGTATTCAATGCTAGAGTTAGGTACGTTAGGGATCTACCTGGTGAGAAGTATGAGTACCCTGTAGTGGTATTCATTGAAGAAGCACATAGATTCGCACCACCTAAACACCGTGGTAGAAGGACTTGGAGTCAAGAGATAATTACGAGAATTGCTTCTGAAGGTAGGAAGTTTGGTGTCTACTTGGTGGTAATAACTCAAAGACCATCGAAGATAGACTCAGATGTACTGTCTCAATGTCAGAACCAAATTGTTCTCAAGATAGTTAATCCGAAAGATCAAGAAGCTATTAAGGATGCTAGTGAAGTGCTTTCTCAAGACCTACTCGTGAACCTACCTAGCCTCAATACTGGTGAAGCCATTGTTGTTGGTCCATTAACTAAAGCACCCGTAATAGTCAGGTTGAGGGATCGTATATTACCCTACGGTGGTTCAGATATCGTGGTTAGTGAGGTATGGAGCAGAGCATTGTCCTCAATACATCCGGATACCTTAAGTGAAGTGCATGTACTTAGGAAGCTGGGTATCAACGTTGATCAAGGTACATTGAGAAAAGTGACACCCTACCTACCATATGTTACGTACGAGATCGACCCACTAACGTCAACTATCCTAGGTAAGGTAAGTCTTGGACGTGAAGCATATGTCGAGTATAGACTTGGTGAAGGTACATGGTACTGTTCAGCATGTAGACATAGCATTCAACCATGTGTACACGTACTAGCACTCCTACTAAAAGTTATAGCTTCTAAGGATATAAAATTACTTGAGAGAGAAGTGGTGCAGAGCAATGGTAACGATAGCACACCTAGCTGATGCGCATTTAGGCTTTAAACAGTATGGACTACCTGAAAGAGCTAGTGACTTCGCTAAATCATTTCACAGAGCAATCGATGAAATAGTAGAGAGGAGAGCTGACATAGATCTAGTGCTGATAGTTGGTGACCTATTCCACAGCAAGAGACCTAGTCCAGAGACGATTCGTGAAGCTGTTATTGGTCTCAAGAAGCTTAGAGAAGCGAAGATACCTGTCATAGTGACAAGAGGTAATCACGATGCACCGTACTCGCAAGACAGCAACAATGTGTTAACCCTCCTTTCTGAACTAGGTTTAGTCAAGTACATAGATTATGGAAGAGTCGAGATCAATGGAATCGAGATCATAGCATGTGGTTGTACACCAACAACATACGCAAGAGCATTAGAGAACTACTTAAGGCAAGTAGTTGGTCCGGAGAAGAAGCAACGTATCCTCCTACTTCACCAAGTTATTGAGGGTATAGAGCAGAACTACCCAAATGACCCATATGTAGTACCACTAGATGTAGTGAAGGAATTTGCTACGAAATTCAACTACATAGCTCTAGGTCATGTACATACCTTCGCACTGAAGCACCCTCAACTACCTGCATACTACTCCGGATCTCTAGACATCTGGGATATCTCTGAATTCGAGACGTACATCATGAAGTCTAGCAAGACCTTAGTTAAGGAACATGACATGAGTGAGAAGGGATTCCTCATAGTTTATGTAGATGATGGAATTGAGGTAGAGAGAGTAAGGCTAAGACCTAGTAGGAGAATGATTAGAGCAGTTCTCGCTTACAGTAATGAGGTAAAGCCTAGTGAAGTAATGAGGGATCTAATATCGATAGCTCATGAGCTAGATAGAGAAGATGCTGTTGTTATAGTTGAGTTGCTAGGTAACCTGGTACCTGGTTCGAGTAGGCACGAGCTAAATTTGAAGGAGGTAAAAAGGTACTTTAGAAGAGTTCTCAAGCTTGACATTAGGAATAGGCTGGGTGTAGTTACGTCGACTACTGATGGCAGGGTAGTGGACATATCATCACTGAGTTTAGAGTCGCTTCTCAGAAGTTCATTTCTGAAGTACTTCAGCAACGTAGCTAAGTCAATTGCTCTAGATCCTCAGTTCCTAAGTGAGTTAGCTATGAAATTACTTGATCTCCTAGCTCAAGGTAAGACTAGAGAAGCTCTTTACGTATTGTATAGAGAGTTGGGTGTTGAAACAGGTACTGTATCGATTCCGAGTATCAGTACCTCTACTTCAGCTCCCTCTAGAAGGGGTAGGGAATCTACTACGATACTGGATTGGTTGAGGTGAGGGATTTACCTTGATCATTAGGGTAGAGGTAGAGAACTGGAGGTCTTACGTAAGGGCTAGCGCTACGTTTACTGAAGGGATAACGTTCGTACATGGTGTTAATGGTGCTGGTAAGACGTCTCTTCTTGAGGCTATAGCGTATGCGCTCTACGGTTCTAGGTGGTTAAGGTTAGCGAGGAGGGAAGGTGAGGAGAGGTTAAGTGATTTCCAGAGAAGAGGTTCCTCCATTACTAAGGTTAGGTTGTGGTTTAGAGCACCTAATGGTGAGGTGTATGTTGTTCAGAGGTGTATTGTAGGTGGTAGATCTCAACGAGATAGCACATACCTAATGGATTCTAAAGGTAGGAGACTAGCTATCGGCGATGAGGAAGTTACTGAGGCTATTGAGAAGATAACTGGTATATCATGTAGGGCCTTCAGAGAACTCCTCTACGTTAGGCAAGGTGAGTTGAAAGATATTCTGAAGGAAAGGAGAAGAGAGAAGCTAGATGAGCTACTTAGAATCAAGGATCTAGAGAAGGCTAAGGACTCTATGAGAGAGGTCATCTCAAAACTGGATACAGCACTCAGATTAACGATTCAGGAATTAAGTCAGATAGAGCACCTTATTCATGAGTATGAAAATAGAGTTCTAAATACCTCTAAGAAGATAGACGAGTTGATTAAGCTAGTTGAGGATTATAGGACTAGAGTTAGTTCTATTGAGAGTAGACTTGAAGAGTTGAAGAGACGTGAAGAGGAGTTAAGGAGCTATCGTGAGAGGATTCAGAATCTAAGACTTGAGATAGCTAATTTGAGGACCATTAGGGAGAAGTACATCTCTGAGATGAAGATCCTAGAGAGTGAGCTTCAACGAATTAAGGAATTAAGAGATGAGGTTGAGAAATTAACTCGTGAATTACAGAGAGCATCTGAAATTGAACAGAGACTACGTAGCTTGAGAGAACAAGAGAAACAAATGCTTAATCTCCTCGGTGAGTACACATACCTACTTAACCAGGTTAAAGAGTATGAAAAGTTGCTTAGTGAGGTCAATAAGCATAGAGATGAGTATGAGAAGTACAGACAGGAGCTTAAACTGCTAGAGAATGAAAGAGATAAGTTACTCCAACAACTCTCACTAATTAGGAAGTTTGAGGAAGAGTATAGCGAACTACTTAAGCGCAGAGCTCAGCTAGAGCAGGAACTGAGTATCCTACATAATTTTGTAGATAATTTGGAGAGATCTAGGGTAGCTACGTGTCCTCTCTGTGAAAGAACGATTAGTGATGAGTATAGAGAGTTAATTTTAGAGAGGAAAAAGAGTAAAATTAAGGAGCTGAAAAATACTTTAATCGATCTATCTAAGCGTGCTCGTGAGATTGAGCAATTACTTAAGCAACGCGATGAAATTCTTTCTAAACTACTGCATGTTGAGCAATGCATAGCTAGTGCTCGATCTAGACTACAGGAGCTAGAGAGTAAGCTACGTGAGCTAAATGATCTACAGAAGCAGGTGCAGGGTATGCGCATAAAAGTTAAGGTTCTTGAAGATAAGTTAAATGAATTAGAAAGAATTCGAGATGACATTGCTCAGCTAGAGCGTGAAGCCGGTAGGGTACAGGAACTAAGAGAGAGATTAAGTTCTTTAATGCAGGAGCTATCTAGGGAACGTGTACTCGAGCAGAAAATAGCAGAGCTAAGGGAGAGAGTGAATGAAACTACAGAGTTAATTGAGTGTAAAGAACGTGAAGTTAGGTCTCTACTTACTAAATTCAGCGAGGAGGAGTACGCTAACTTACAGAGCAATATGCAACGTTTCGAGGAGGAGCTTGTAAGAACCAAGTCAGAGTTGAGTAGATTAGAGGGTGAACTCAAGTCCTATCATGAACAACTATCCGAAACAAAGAAGAAGTTAAGTGAACTCGAGAAGAAACGAGAAGAGTTAATCAAGAAAAAGCAAAACCTTGAGCGAGTACTCACAGTAGCCTCTGTAATAAGAAGGTCGTACGACGAAATAAAGCCAATGCTTAGGTCATTAATCATTGAAGCGATAAACATAGAAGCAGAAAACCTATTCAATCAGCTAAAACACAAGAAAAACTATGAAAGTATCGAGCTATCACCTGATTATGAAGTGTACATACGCGATAGATCAGGTGCTAAGTACCCCATCGACTACTGTTCCGAAGGTGAGAAGACACTCATAGCATTAGTCCTCAGATATGCACTAGCAAAGGTCCTCATAGGTGAAACACCCATATTGGTTCTTGACGAACCAACAGAACACCTAGACAAAGAGCATAGAGCTAGGCTCATCAGATGGTTAAGTACCTGTGAGTGGGCCAGACAACTAATAGTGACATCTCACATAGATGAGTTCAGTCAAGTAGCAAACAACGTAGTGGAGGTAAGAGTAAGAGAAGACGGGACGTCAGAAATAATTCAGTAGCACATGCAACAACAATACAACGAAGTGCAATTCTACACATTGAAAGAGCAACAACTCAACAAGTTAAGTACCTTGGTTCCCCACCTTTTCCCGGGAATACCCATGGGTAAGGTAGTGGTCATTAAAGAGAAGAGCGAGAGCATACCATCGGTATTACTGAAGTCGGTAATAGGTGTAGCTTGCTTCGTACTCCTACTTACAATATCGCCAGTACTAGCAATGCTGTCTCTTAGCTCAGCTGCTGCCTTTATAACTTTGAAAAAGATAGTAAGTAGAAAAAGGAAAAGAGAAGATACAGTACTTGAAAACGAAGGTGTAGAAGCACTAAAACCCAATACAAAGAGGAGTAGGACACTTCACTCAATAATCAAGCTAAAGCCTGTAAACTTAAGTAAGCTACATAGACTAGACATGAAGGTAACACTCCTCGTACCTGATCCCAAAGCAAACTACATACTGGTACCTAGAGGACTAGAGTTAACCTGTATAGCACTCATGAGAGTACAGACACAGCAACCTCTCGACAGAGATACCATAGCGAAGATATGCCTTAGTACAGATTGCGAGGTAGAGCCTGCCGAAGTAGTGACACTAGATCACGTAGGTAGTAACAAGATACCACTCACGCACTACGTATTGGTGGTTAAGTCTAGGAAGGTAACACCGGTAGTGACCTCGAACACTGTAGCTGAGCTAATTAGCAGAGTTAGTCTCGCAATCTCAACACTAACCTCAACAATCATGAGTAGAGACCCCCAAGCAGTGAT
>CAZYGV010000050.1:0-7843 GCA_964647155.1 uncultured Thermoproteales archaeon
AATCTCAACACAACATCGTCATCAGTTGCTAGACACGCTATGTGGTAACCACCTAAGCCCTTGATAGCAATGATGTACCCCTCATCTATTAACTTAGCTGCTACAGATATGGGATCCTTGTCATCAACCACTTCACCATGCTTATCGAGTAGAGTTACTTTAGGACCACATTTGGGGCAAGATATGCCTTGTGCATGGTATCTCCTGACATTACCTACATCACTATACTCTCTCAAACACTCATCACATAGCGGGAAATCCCTCATAGACGTATTTTCTCTATCGTATGGTACTCTCTCTATTATTGAGAACCTAGGTCCACACCAAGCACATGAGTTGAAGGGATAGTGGTACCATCTAGATGATGGATTAAGAATCTCTTCAAGACAGTACCTACAGATAGCTATGTCAGGTGGTATCATGGATATACCTGTGATCTCTTCACTACTCCTCAAGATTCTGAACTCAGTAAATCCCCTACACTCAACTTCCTCAATACGTAGCTCCTCAATTTTTGCAGAAGGAGGTTTCTCAGAGTTTAACCTCTTAATGAACTTCTCGATACTTTCTTCACTACCCTCAATCCAAATCTCAACCTCTGAACCACCTAAATTACGTACATATCCAGTTAGTCCTAGTGATAGAGCTAGTCTATGGATGAAGGGTCTAAAACCAACACCCTGTACAATACCTGATACTGTTATTCTCAATGCCTTGACCATACGATAGATCGACAATTATAGAGATCTAATATCGCTTTCACGATAGAGAGCACATTGAATAGTCTTGACACCTCTAACCTTACTGAGCTTAGATACCAACTCCTTAACCTCACTAGCAATACCCTGAACAACCATAGTCTCAAAACATATGTTCTCACTAACATGTATGTGAATTGTAGATCTAATGAGGTGGAGATACTTGTGCTCAATTTCGAGAAGTTCCTGAACAGAAGCACGATGATCGTACACGAGGTTTAGAGTACCAAATACTTGCTCAGTACCTTCGAAGAAGCCTCTACCACCTAAGTACGATAGAAGAGCGTCGACAACGACCTTAGACCTACTTTCAACTCCATACTCGCTAACGAACTTATCTAACCTCCTAAGCAGCTCAGTAGGTAATGATATGGAGATCCTAGCAGTACCCATATCTGAACACCCAGCTCAAGAATGAAGTACGTAGAGACAGTAAAAACACTAACTCAAGAAATATGACAAGCTCAGAACTGTTATATAACACCTATGGGCTATAGGCGACGAATATGGACGTAGTTACGATGATACTAGCCGGTGGCTTCGCTACGAGACTTAGACCACTAAGCTACACAAAACCAAAAGTACTCCTCCCAATACTTGATAAACCAATAATTGATTACATACTCGAAGCCATAACTAAGCTACCAATAAGTAACATAATTCTCTCACTAAGGTACATGGCTGATTTAGTGAAGACACACGTAGAGAAGAACTGGAGAACTCTCAGAAATAAGGTAACGTATCTGATAGAAGATAGACCACTAGGTGATGCAGGACCTATAGTATTAGCAAACTTGAGATCTCTCTTTACAGACACTACACTACTCGTTATAAATGGTGATGTCTTTAGCAACGTAGATTTGGGAAGGGTACTTGAATTCCATAGGAAGAAAGGAGGAGTAGCAACTATAGTCTTAGCTGAGGTTGAAGGTGATCTATCTAGATTTGGTGTTGCTTCGCTTAACTCGGACTCAAGAATCACGAAGTTCATCGAGAAACCTCGTGGTCTCGTAGGTAGAGGGTTTGTGAATGCAGGTATCTACGTATTTGAACCAGAGATTATCAAGTACCTGCCGAAGAAGCTTACCTGTCGATTAAAGATATCAATAGATCTAATACCTAAATTACTCGAGAACTGTGACGTATATGGTTTCGTACATAAAGGTTATTGGTTTGACATAGGTACACCAGAGGATTACCTTAGAGCCAATATTGAGGCATTGAAGTACTACTACCCTAACTCGAAGATAGATGGTGAAGTTGATGGTGAGGTCATAAGTCCATGCTATGTAGGTAGTAATGTCTACATAGGGAAGAATTCTGAGATAGGGCCTTATACCGTGATACTGAGTGGAGCTAGAGCAGAAGAAAATGTAAGAATCTCCTCAAGCATACTGCTAGGTAATGTACTAATTTCAAGAGGTACCTACATAAATGGAGCTATTGTAGGTGAAGGCGTGTACATAGGTAAGTGGGCTAGAATTGAGTCGGGTGCTGTAATTGGAGACTACACGTACATAGGTGACTACGTGTATATTGGTAGAAACGTCAGAATAGGTCCTCATAGAGAAGTCCTTGAAAGCCTCTATGAAGAAAATAAGATACTCCCGTAGAATATGGGAATTGAGGAGTAAGATACAAAAGAATACGTGACTACTGTCTTGTAGTACACATGATGAAGATCATGAGTTCTGAGCATTGATGAACAGGCTAGAAGCTGACAAGTGACTAAAGTATAGATTTCCTCCTCAAAAATTTCACTGAAAGTTAGCATATGTTTGCTATTTAGCAAATAGTTTTGAAATTTCTGTAAGGTAAAGTACAACTCTCAGACAACGTAAATCTAGGTATACATAAACCTACTTTCTTCACTATTGTACATAGCAAATATATAAAGAACTACACAGATTACGCTTTGGAGGTGAGGAGAATGGTAGAACTACGTGCTATGAACCACGTGAATTCATTGCATGATCCCACTGCAGGAGTCTGGTCTTCAGTGGAGTTAGCATACTACTGGATACTACTCAGGAAGGTAGCTTAGTGTTGATGTATGTGAAATAATTATATTTAATCTCTTTTACGAAAGTTGCTGGGATAGAGATGCCCACTAGCAGGATCTTAGGTAAAGTGCTACAGTACGCACTCCTTCTCTCTCTACTTTCCCTAACGATACTTTCTGTAACTAGTTCACACATTGGAAAACCAATCTTAACAGTAGTAGCATCTTACTCTATGGAGCCTACTCTCATGGTTGGTGATTTACTTGTGATAAACCCGGTAATCAATAGTGTTAATCCTGAAGAACTTGTCCTGTATAGGAGAGGTACTACGTTGATTGTTCATAGGGTACTAGCTGTTGAGGGTGATATTGTAATTACGAAAGGTGATGCAAATTTAATTCCCGATGTTCCTCCACCAAGAATGAGTAATGTAGTTGGTAAGGTTGTTGTTGCTGTACCGTACATAGGTGCTTTCTCTCTTTTAGTGCAGTATAGACCTTGGATTCTAATCCTCATAGTAGTGTTGCTGATGACTTACCTAGTACTTATCATTGTTAAGTCTATTACTAGCCCACGAGACATCGATATTAAACGGAGTAATTTGTAAGTAAGTCCTCATCTGCTAATTACCAGGTGACTTAACGTGAGCATGTTTAAGGTAGACATAACGAGACCTGATGGCTTTGCCTACACAATTAGGGAGTTTAGACTAGAGGATTTAGAGAGGGTCATATGGATAAATAGGACCTGTCTTCCAGAGAATTACCCAGCATATTTCTTCATAGAGCATCACAGAAGTTACCCCAAGGCTTTTCTCGTTGCTGAAGTTGGTGGAGAGGTAATGGGCTACATAATGTGTAGAGTTGAGCTTGGTTTCTCCTTCTTCAAGAAAGCTACTCTTGTTAAGAAGGGGCACATAATATCGCTTGCTGTTAGACCTGAAGTGAGAAGGAAGGGTATAGCCACACATCTCATGACATATGCCATGAAGCACATGAAGGAGTACTACGGAGCTAAGGAGTATTATCTCGAGGTTAGAGTAAGCAATACACCAGCTATATCATTATACAAGAAGTTGGGTTTCCAAATAATAAATGTAATAAAGGGCTACTACCATGATGGTGAAGATGCATATCTAATGGCAAGACCAGCTGAGGAGTAGTTACCTACCAAACCTCCTCTGTCTCTGTTGGTAAGTCCTTATAGCTCTCAAAAAGTCAATTTTTCTAAATTCAGGCCAGTAAACATCTAGGAAAACTAACTCGCTATACGCTATTTGGAACAGTAAGAAGTTACTTATTCGTTCTTCTCCACTTGTTCTAATTACCAAGTCGGGTTCTGGATTAGGTAAGTGTGCTGTATAGAGGTACTTCTTTATTGTATCCTCATCGATGCTATCAACATCGAGCTTACCCTTCAGCACATCTCTACAGATCTTCTTGACAGCATCGACAATTTCAGCTCTACCCCCATATGCGATAGCTATGTTGAGGTAGTAGTTACTGTAGTTCTTCGTCTTTTCCTCAAGCTCCTTAATTACCTGCTGAAGATATGGGGGTAGTAGGTGTACTCGACCAATAGCCTTGACGTGTACACCGTATCTGTGTATCCTCTCGTCATTTATTGCTTTGCTTAGGTACTTGTGAAAGATCTTGAATAGCTCATTGACTTCTCTACTATTTCGTTGAAAGTTCTCTGTTGAGAAGGCAAATATCGTTATGGTCTTTATACCTAGCTCAAGACACCAGTCAAGGAGTTCCTCAACTTTTTGTGCTCCTTTCTCATGTCCAAGCCATGGTGGTAGTCCACGTTTTCTAGCCCATCTCCTATTTCCATCCAGTATGACGGCTACGTGCTGTGGTAGTGGTTTTCCTTTGATCTGCTTCATCAGCCAGTACTCGTATAGCTTGTAGATGCCGAATACTTTGAGTAAGGTGCGTAGCAGCGACACGTGTCATTTCATTTTAAACTCTTATATGTAATTTCGTTAGTTTTGCCCATTAGGTCTAATTCTTGGGGGCTATCTTCGAATGGATTACTCACTACTGCTAGACCTAGTATCGTCAATTCTTCTCTTAGTCATTATCGTACATGTGGTGCTATATCAAGTGCTGTATTACATTGGTAGGGGGAAGTCTACTGCTGTGTCGTTACAGGTATCTAAGTCATGTAGTAGCGAGCCATTAGTCACTATTCAAGTTCCTCTTAGGAATGAGCCTGAGGATTTGGTTGAGGAGATGTTGAGGTCGTTAATGAACCTTGACTGGCCTAGAGATAGACTAGAGGTCATCTTTGTTGACGATAGTGAGATTGAGCATAGCGCTAGGTTAAGTAAGGTGTTTAATCGTTACTCAAATTGCCTTAATCTGAAAGTTCTTAGGAGAAGTAGTAGGAATGGTTTTAAGGCGGGAGCACTAAACTTAGCTATGAAGCACGCCAGTGGTAAGTACATAGCGGTTTTTGATGTTGATACTACCCCTCTACCTCACTTCCTAAGGTTGACAATACCATTTCTTGAGCTAGGTAACTATGACTATGTTCAGGTTGGAGCTAAGTTAAGAGCTAGGGATTGTTCGCTGATTGCTAGGGCTTGTGAAGCATTTGAGGATTTGAAATTTAGTGTTGCTCATTATCTCTCGTGTTTTGGTGTTCCTCTCTTTGGTTTTGGTCTAGTTATTAGGTCTGATGTCCTTAGAGCTATTGGTGGATGGAATGAGAGGGAGGGATCTCTTGCTGAGGACTACGATCTCATGATTCGTGGTGCTATAGCTGGTTTGAAGGGTGTGTACGTTAGTGAGAAGTTGTGCTGGGGTGAAGTACCTCACACATACCATAGCTTCGTCACACAGAACGAGAGGTGGTTCTTAGGTAGATTCCTGGTTACACTCTACCACATTCGTGACCTAGTTAGAGCTAGGATTAATGTAATGACCAAGCTAGCTCTCTTTATTCAGGGTGTTGCGTACATTCCTCTCACTGTATTATCACTATTTCCTCTTCTTGCCATACTAGCTTTTGTATTCGGTGTAAACTCTATGAACTTGACAGCGATAATGCTTCTTACTCTCTTCATTACGTGTACATTACAGCTTGTAGATACTTTGAGGAGTAAACCTAGGATAACGTACGAAGGAACTAGTGTTTGTGATGTAGCTAGAGCAATTCTCCTCTATATATCGCTCTCCCCTCACCTCCTCATAGCGCTCATCAAGTACTTGGTATCGAGGAGACTAGAGTTCAAAGTAACACCGAAAGGTAGTCGTAGATATGTACCTGTAACAACTACTGAATTCATTCTAGAGGTAGTAGCTCTAATGTACTCAGCTCTAGGGCTAGTACTTTCCATACTCAGAGCATTACCTTTAGTACCTTTCTGTCTTCTCTTAACTACATCACTGCTATATATTCTCTTCAAGTTCTCCCTACCTGAACTTCGTGAGAGAATCAAGTTAATGAAATGGGAGAAAAGCTAAATACTCATGAGACTACGCATATCATGACCATATGTCGAGCAAGTATGAGGAATTACGTGAAGAACTTAAGAAACTGATTAGTGAGAAGGAACTCTACAGAGCTGTTTACTGGGCTGTTAGGGATTTCCTAGAGGATAAGCTTACTAGCTGTATTAGAGTGCTTAGAGCTAGAAATCCTGATCTTGAGTTAGATAAGGGTACACTGCTCCTCAATGTGATCTACAGAGCAGTTCATGATGCTGTTTATAGAGCCTTTCGTGAGGTCCTTCTTGAGCAGGCGAGGTTTCTTCCACAGATTAAGAGAGAGGAAGGTAGCTAGTACAGCTAGCGCAGAGATAGCTAACACGTAGTAGTGTAGAGGTAGTGGTTCTCTAACTATCTTCTTCACAGCAAGTTTCTGGTACTCAGTTATGTAGATTGAGTTCTCTATCAGAAATCTTCTTTGCTTTAGATACTCCTCGATATAGTCAGTAACTGTCACACGTGTAAAGGCAATTACGTGACTACTCCTCACGGCTGCACCATTTATGTGATCAAGGATGTTAGTAGACCTAATGCGTATACCTGAGCCACTACTCTCTACACGACTACCACGAAAGTACGTAAGGTCGATAGGTATCCAACCCCATCTTGGTGTATACGCTACAACCCACGCGTGCCAACTTACATTATACAGATACAGTACTACGTGACCCTCAGCAAAGATCTCACGTATAGGTTTAGGACTTGGTAAGTACACAGCACCCACTTCAAGGAATGCTGGTATCCCTGCACCACGTAGTACTGTTATCATGACGTTAGCTAACTCATCACAGTCACCTGCACCTCTCTTAACGACTTCACTTGGTTTAAGAGGTGGCATATGAGTTTCGTAGCAAAAGGTATTCTCAATCCACTTGAGTACATATGTGATGATCTCCATGACATCCCCTCTCTCCTTAATCTCAGGTATGTACTTCCTAAATACCGGATCACTGTAATTCCAGAGCGAAGTTGCTACCGTGTAGTTTCTGTACTCCTCTGGAATTTCCGTCACTAATCCTCCATAGTAATTGACCTCTGGTATACTCTTGTTTACAGGTACCTCAATCTCCATTATCACGGTTACATTGACTATCGTACCAGGATTCAAATCGAGATCGTGCTCAAAGATAACTACAGGATTACCATCAGTATCCCTACTCCAGTAGTACTTCACTTCACTACCATTAATGTACACCCTAATGAGCTTAACATCCTGACCATAGAACCCAGAAGGTACATTTACGTAATTCAACTGTATATCCGATAACGATACTACACTCTCTCCTTTATTCTCAACAATAATTACATCTCGAAAAATGTACGTAATTGACCTATTCACTGATTGAGGTACACTATATGCCGTTAAAGTGGATAAAATAACCAGAGCAATAGCTATAATCACTAACTTACTAAGTACCTTACTACGAGCAGTAACTGAAGTACACACCTTCTCTCCCAACTAGAACTCTCAGGAAAGTAATTTATAGATAAGTAATGCCCCATGTATAGTGAACTCCGGCTACACTAGTAGTAGGTATGTAGAAATGTTTATATAGAAGCGCTAGAGGGTCATAGCGGACGTGGT
>CAZYGV010000051.1:0-7829 GCA_964647155.1 uncultured Thermoproteales archaeon
CAGCAGCTCTCAAGACCTTCGGTCTCCAATTAGTTATCGAAGCAATTTGCTTCAGTATCTGACCACCCTTACCTATAACAGCACCGACCTTAAGAGCTTCAATAATCACCTCACCAGTTGTCTTGTCAAAGAATATATTGACAATACCTGCATCTGAAGGAACTAGCTCTCTGATAACCTTCTCAGCATCCTTCTCATCCATTCTAAACCTTGGGTCAGCTCTAACGACTAACCTCTTCTTAAAGTCCTTAGCCAACTTCCTAATAACCTCATCATTCTCCATGAAATAAGCTAACTTCGTCGTGTAAATAGCTATAACAGGCCCCTCAAATTCAATACTAGTAACCTTGACATCGCTGGGTAGTGAATCTATTAGAGATTTATACAGCTGCTTAACTAATTCCTGCTTACTAATCACAGTATTCACCTAGGAGTAGTTAGGCCTGTACTAGGAAATAGCTCAAGGGATTCACGTAGTCGAGAAATTAAAACCTTTCATATAGATTCAGGTACACCCTACCTACTCCTCTTCATTCTCCTAATGAACTCTTCAATTTCAGAGTCACTCAACTCGACATACCCCCTATCGTAGCTTATGTAGGCAACATCAACACCCTCACCACTACCTGGATCTCTCCTCATAGCTGAGTACACAGCTCTAATAGCTAACTCAATAGCTTCCTTAATACCTATATCAGGACTATACTGATCCTCGAGAACACCAAGTGCAGTTGGTGAACCAGAGCCAGTAGCTATGTAGTCCTTCTCCTCAGTCACAGTACCAAACCAATCAACAGTGTAAATCTGTGGTCCCATGTCATCTATACCAGCAATTATTATGTGGCTGAGTAGTATCGATGGTCTAGCTGAGAACAGTAGTAAAGAGGCGAGAGATGCAAGGGACTTAATGCTTATTGGTCTTCTATTCACTAATCTGTAGTACCTAGACTCAGCTGTTAACCTATCAAGTATCTTCTGTGTATCGGCTACAGCACCGGACATGGTAGCTGCTGCATGGTCATCTATCTTCCAAATCTTCTTGCCCTTCTTATGAGCTATATAGTAACCACTAGTAACCCTCCTATCGGTAGCTAGAACAATACCTTCTCTACACTTGATACCTACTGTCGTAGTTCCAGTCTTCAGAATCCTATCTAGATCTCGAACACTAATCAAGTTCAGCACCCGAGATGTGAGAGACATGTTAATCACTTAAAAGTGTATTGGAGTTACCTACAGCGTGAGAGTTAGGAGGCTAATTACACTAGTCTCTGAAGAAGTTGCTGTGGAGGGATATAGGTTTAAGTTAACGGGTACGGTACCAAGTGAATGTAGGAGCTGTAAGCTGTATAGAGTATGTATTGGTAATCTAAAGCTAGGAGTTGAGTACAGAGTAGTTACGGTTAGGAGAGTAAAGCACTACTGTCCTCTACTAGATAGCTACGTTAGAGTTGTTGAGGTTGAACCTCAACCAATTGAATTAGCTGTTGAAGATAATATGGCAGTTCAAGGTATTGTCTTTACCTACAGGGCAAAGAGGTGCAGAGATAGTTCATGTCCCGCATACCAGTTGTGTAACAATAGATTAATTGAGAACACAAAGTTGAAGATTATTTCTGTAAGTAATGAGAGGTTCAAGTGTAGGTACTATGGTTCAATGAGGAAAGTTCTCTGCATGCCAGTTGATTACTTACTCAGCTAAAGGTACTTTCTCAATAAATGTTATCTCAGTTACATCCTTGATGTACTTCTTAACATCTCTAATGAAGAGCCTAAGCACTGCACCCAGGTTATCCACATTTATTGCTGTCTTAGGCAATTCTATCGTCACCTTACCATCCTCAATCTTCACACTTATGTCCTCCCTCCTAAGTGAGGTAGCCCATCTATGTAGTAACTCCTTTAACTTCTCACTCAGGTCCTCAACCTTCTTGACAATCTTAACCCTAAACACCAAGGTCTTACCTGCTAGAGGATGGTTAAAGTCAAGTAACACACGACCACCAGTAATAGCTCTCACAATAGCTTTCTGACCATCAATCTCAACAACCTCATTAATTCTTGGAGTTATGTTCCTACGTACGAGTTCCCTTAGGGGAACAACTCTAACCTTACTTGGATCTCTAGGACCAAAAGCTTGTTCAGGAGGAACCTCAACAACTATCTCTTGACTAACATCAGCTTTCTTCAACGCCTCCTCAACAGGTTTAAGAAGTGTACCCTCACCAAGTATGACTAACTTAGCGCTATACTCCTCTTCAGGACTATATATACCAGCCTTCTTAGCTTCCTCTTCACTTGTCGTATCAACTACCTTACCATCCTCCTTAGTAGTTACTGTGTACTCGATAAGTAGGAAGTCACCCTCACTGAATGGCACATTCTCACCCCCGACATCAGATGGGGACTGCTCTTCACCAATCTAAGCAGGTCAGTTTCATCATTCACATACCCCTAATCCATTCAAGTATATAAGTTTACCCAGGTACTTTACTCAGTTCCTGAAGAGACTTCAGGACTAGTGATCTCTGGTCCAGCCTCAATAGCGGTTCTCTCCTCAGTCTCTCTAGCTCTCATTCTCAGCTTAACTAGGTGGGTTATGTAACCAGCAACTCTATTCCTCAACTTCTTCGATCTTATGTCAGTGAGTAGCTGAACTAACCTCTTATTTGTCTCGAAATCTGTTGTGAACTTATCTGGATACAGCTCAAGTAGTTCTTTAGCTATGTTCTTAATTAACTTAGGCCTAACCTTACCCATGGAGACACCGAAACCAATGAGTAGTAACCCCCTAAAATACACTTACTCAACTAGTCCACAGCAAACAAACAGAAAGGTTTAAATAGAAGCGCTAGAGCACGTTCGTGGAGAATGAGGTAAGGTGATTAGGTATGTCCACCTCACAACCACAACAAGCAACACTAGCTCAAATTGGTGGTGTACCAGTACTAATCCTAAAGGAAGGTACACAGAGAACCTTTGGTAGAGAAGCACTGAGAGTAAATATCATGGCAGCAAGAGCAGTAGCAGAAGTACTGAGAACAACACTGGGTCCAAAGGGTATGGACAAAATGCTAATCGATAGCCTAGGTGATATAACGATAACCAACGATGGAGCAACAATTCTAGACGAGATGGATATTCAGCACCCAGCAGCTAAGCTACTAGTTGAGGTAGCTAAGGCACAAGACGATGAGGTTGGTGATGGCACAACAACAGCAGTAGTAATAGCTGGTGAACTACTGAAGGAAGCGGAGAGCCTACTAGCAAAGAACATACACCCAACACTCATAATCCATGGATACAAGAGAGCACTAGAGAAATCAATTGAAATACTGAAGAAAATAGCTATACCAGTCAACAGAGACGATACAGCAATGCTAAAGAAGGTAGCAATAACAGCAATGCATGGAAAGGCAATAGCAGGAGTTAGAGATTACTTCGCAGAACTAGCGGTAAACGCAGTTAGACAGGTAGCAGAGCAGAGAGGTGATAGATGGTTCGTAGATCTAGACAACGTACAGATAATCAAGAAGCACGGTGGAAGCTTACTAGACAGCAAGCTAGTTAATGGAGTCATAATCGATAAAGAGGTAGTTCATCCACAGATGCCTAAGAGAGTCGAGAAGGCTAAGATCGTACTACTCGACTGTCCACTTGAAGTTGAGAAGACTGAGATTGATGCAGAGATCAGAATTACAAGTCCAGAGCAGATGAAAGCATTTCTAGATGAAGAGGAGAAGATACTGAGACAAATGGTTGAGAAGATAGCTAGTGTAGGTGCGAATGTAGTCTTCACGACAAAGGGTATTGATGATCTAGCTCAGCACTTCCTAGCAAAGAAGGGTATACTGGCAGCTAGAAGAGTGAAGAAGAGTGATATCGAGAAGCTAGCTAGAGCAACAGGAGCAAGAATCGTAACTAGAATTGAAGATCTATCAGAGGCAGATCTAGGCTATGCAGAATTAGTTGAAGAGAGGAAAGTTGGTGATGAGAAAATGATATTCGTTGAGGGCTGTAAGAACCCAAGATCAGTAGCAATCCTGATAAGAGGTGGTCTAGAAAAGTTAGTTGACGAAGCAGAGAGAAACCTCGAAGATGGTCTAAGCGTAGTAGCTGACGTAGTTGAAGAACCATACATAGTACCAGGTGGTGGCGCACCAGAGGTAGAGATAGCTAAGGCACTAAGACAGTACGCAACACAGGTAGGTGGTAGAGAACAGCTAGCAATAGAGGCATTCGCTAACGCAGTTGAGGTAATACCGAGAGCACTAGCAGAGAACGCAGGACTAGACCCAGTAGACATACTCGTAGAGTTAAGAGCAGCACACGAGAAACCAGATGGATGGAAGTACGGTGTAGATGTCTTCACAGGTAAGGTAGCAGACATGGTAGCACTAGGCGTAGTAGAGCCACTAGTAGTCAAGATAGAGGCACTTAAGGCAGCAGTTGAAGCAGCCTCAATGATACTGAGAATTGACGACATAATTGCAGCATCAAAACTAGAAGAGAAAGGAAAGGAGAAGAAAGAAGAGGAGAAGTAACAACTAAACTCCACTTAGCCTAAGTCTTACCCTCCTAACCTTCCCAAGAATTTTTAAGGATTTTTGAGACATTTTTCCCTACTTTGCCAGAGGTAATCTGGATTCCTAAACACTTTAATTCAACTCTTCGGTGATTACTAGTTTAGGTGTTGGAATGGAAATTATCAAGGATCTATATGAGGCACTTCAACGAATTAGAGGGATAAAGCCAAGGTTTGTAATAGCTTTCATAGGCGATGAACCACTAGCAATATACCCAGAGAGTGAGGAAGTAGATCCAAGACTATGCGCACTAGTCTATAGCAGCTATGTAGGACTTGAAGCAACGGTAAAGGACATAATCACAGTAGAGAGTTCAGAGAGTAGCGAAAATTTACCAGTGCTGGAGGAAGTCATGGTGACACTATCTCGAAAAAATTCAGAGATGTATCTCTGTATATACGGTTCAAAGACAAGTCTAGGGCTACACGTACTACTTGGTGTATTGGTTGAGGGTAAGCTCCATACAGTACACAAGGCCATGATAAGGACAATAGCTAGAAACTACATGATTAAGCTAGTGAACTACGTAGAGACTGAGTACGTAGCTAAGTAAGCTCACCTAACTTAACACACTTCCTAACGAAATTATCAATTCCACGTCTATACAGTGCACTTGTCTCAACGTACTCCTGAATACCTAATCTCTTAGCAATCTCAGCACCTGGAAGAGCATTAGGCAGGTCTTGCTTATTTGCGACAAGGAGAAGAGTCTTGAATTTCACCTTCTCACTGACTTCTCTCAGAATATTCCTGCTGACTTCAATACTCCTCTCATCACCTGAATCCACAACAAGAGCTACAACATCAACCTCCTTAGCACTAGTACTCAAAACTATGAGTCTCTGATGCCTAAACCTCTCATGACCAGGCGTACCAATGAACTTAATCTTCACAAACCTATTTGGCTCACCACTAGCTTCAGGAGGTACATAGCTAGTGTACCTACCCGTCTTAAGGTCATAGATAATGATCCCCACATCCATGAATATCGTTGCACCACTAGGAGCATTAACGCTCTTAGCTCTCTCATCAATTGCGTGAATCAACGTTGTCTTACCAGCACCTGTAGGACCAGTGACCAATACCTTAACCTCCCTCAACCTAGTGAAGAACTTAATAGCACTAACAAATCTCCTCACTTATATACCCTCAGAATTCCCTTATCGATCAACTGCAGTAAATAGTTAACGAATTCTCTCCTAGGGATAGCTATCACGACATCAAAGAATTTCCTAGGTAAAGTAACGAGAACTTTCTCCCACTCCTCAAGAAACTGAGGAGCAGTAGCAGCGAGAACCAACCTCACATACGTGATGGGATCTCTCTTAGCCTCCTCCTCAGCAAAGTCAAGAACATACGTACTATACTCAATGGCCCTATAATCGAAATCTCCATCAAGGTACTCGATAGGTACAAGGTGCTCACTACATAGCTCACCCCTCTCATAAAGCTCTCTCAACACCTTAAGGTACTCAAACACACTATCCCTGGAAAACGGTATGTCATCCCTCCAAATAGCTAGAGCTAAGTCATCACTGAGGTAGAGAGCAAACTTCCTACCACCCAACTCAATAAGGCAATACCTCTCAGAGCTAAGAGCAGCTATGCTGAGACAGCTAGTAAATATGACCTGAGTCAACGTAGCCTCCCTCTCAAGTTCAAGCTCATCAACCATACTGGAGCTAAAGAAAGCTACTAAATCTGCTGTCTCAACATCACCACGAGGAACGTGAAAGAGCGCAACAACCAAGGAAGCTTCACCTACCTCAAGAACTAGCACTGCGCTAAGAAATAAAAGCTAAACTGAAGTACCAAAACTGTAGTGGTACATCTTACCGAGGAAAAGCACCTCACCAGAAATACCAACAGCACCACCACGCTTATTAGCACAGAAACTAAGTGATGAATGTGTCATTAAGTTACACACAACTTTCCTCTTAACATGGAACATCTCACTAACTCTCCTAAATTCATGCTCTGAAACACAGCCATAGAACTCAGTGAATAGCTCAAAAAGAAGCTCGAAAACAGTAACTCTTCCTCTCGAGTATAGGGAACAGAGATTAAACCACTGACCTCCATCACGTAATAACTTGAAAACATAGCTAATGTAGTTGAGTCTAGCTTCGTGAGGTAACCAGTGTAGAAAACTAGATGAAACTACATAATCAAACCTACCACTCCAATCTCGAGTACAGATGAAGTCACCTAGCTCATTGATATCGCATATCTCGTACTCAATAGAGGAAAGGTAATTCTCAGGAATACCCAATTCACCACACCACCTCCTAACAACGTTCTCCCATTCACCACAAAGCTTTTTACTAGGGAGAATAGCAATGTACTTAAACCTATCAACAGCAGCAGTATGCAGCATGTCGAGGATGGCAATAGTGGTATCACCATAGGGTACACCAACAAATTCGAGAATAGTCGTACCATTCTTAGGCTTAAAGCCAAGGTAAGACAGGAGAGACTCCTTAGTATGGAACATTGCAGGACATACATGGAGAATGCTAAACGCCATAAGGTAAAACCACTTATCAAAGAGAACGCTACTCCTATCCTCACCCGATCTCAATCTATTGATGAGATACTTAATGAAAACGTCAACAGCAAGAGCAGAGTGAGGTGAAAAACCAGTAATTCTCTTAAAGTCTTCAGGGCTTGGAGCTTGAATATCTTTAACAGTCAACGTACCATCAACCCACCTAAACACACCAGCTTCCTCGAGAGCCTCAATAACCCTATACAGGAGATTACGATCAAGTCCAAGCTTCATAGCAACCTCAGAAATCGGAGTACCAGCTCTAAGGAGGGAAATAACATCAATCTCACTGAGAGCATCAACCAATCTACGAACTAAGTAAGCATCGAGAATACGACAAAGTACATGACATCTCTGCCCCCCTACACCACCGAGTAAAAACACAATAAGTCCCCCAGCAAGACATACGTATTAAAGTACTTTATTAAAGTACTTCAATAAGTATTACACCAAAACGACAAGCTCAATTAGTAAATATTGACAAGAGAAGCAGATGAGGAAGCACAATAGAGCTCAGAGCTGCAGACCCACATCACCAATCAGCCACAGAAACCACATCACCACAAAACAACCCACAGAACCAAAATAAAAACACAACCCAACAAAGAGAAAACCATAAATTAACCCAAACAAAACCACAAACACGAGAAACAGGGCCCGTAGCTCAGCCAGGCAGAGCGTCGGACCGCCCCGCT
>CAZYGV010000052.1:0-7828 GCA_964647155.1 uncultured Thermoproteales archaeon
TCGCAATCTCAACACTAACCTCAACAATCATGAGTAGAGACCCCCAAGCAGTGATTGAGATTCTACCAGCTAGTAGAGTCATTGAGGAGCAATTACTGATGAGGTGGTGACATGAAGATCTCCATAGGTTATGAAATTCGGGGTAACGTAGCAATACGTGAAGCAGTACTAGACCTTGGAAGTGGTGACGTAATCGGTATCTTCGGTAGGTGCAGTGGTACTACAGTCAAGCAGTTAATCACATCACTTAGTGATCTATCGGATGAGGTCTCTTCCATAGTGATTTTAGATAGTGAAGGTACTCTCCGAAATCTCAAAGCACTAAATGAGTATAGGTACACAATTCTCGGATGGAATGCATCATTACCTCTAATAGAGGTAATTCCTCCAGGAAGAGACCTCTCATCTAGACTCCTCATGGTAACCGACATCATTACAGCAGCACTGAATCTCAGTGATATCGAAGCACACATACTTCATAATGCACTCATGAAATACTTAACAAGCAGTAGACACGAGCTAGATAACCTAATGAGAGCTATCTCAGAAGAGTACATGAAGTTGAGTCCTGTGGAGAGAACGAGAGCATACAACATACTCTCACTAATGAGAGACCTAAAGTACGGTAGGCTAGGAGCAGCACTTTCTGAACTACATCATACAGTAGATTCAGAAGAAAGGAAGCTCTACGTAGATGCAGCACTAATACCTCCAAACTACAGATCTCTTGTACTATCACTCCTAATGTACTATCTATACAGCAGAGGCGTTAGGGATAAGATCATAGTGGTACTTAACTTCGGTACATACCTAAGTGATGTATCAATGAAATCAAAGAGCTTCAGTAACTTACTCACTACAATACTAACAAATAACATAACCATAGTACACTCGAACTCAATACTTGAACTCCCAACATACCTGAGAGAATATGTCACGTACATAATTCAGCATAGAGTAAATACGAGCACTGAAGCGAGGGCTCTAGCAGATTTCTACAAGTTACCTGAAGAGACCTTGACTAAGTTGAGAGATCACGAAGCATATCTAGTTGGTAGGGGTCTCTGTCTCAAGATAGCGCTATGGCATGACATAGTTGAGGAACAACCTACCTTTAAGCTACCCAAGGAGGTAATTATACCTCGTGAACCAGCAGCACAACCACTAATAAGAGAGGTTTTTGGTGAGAAAGCAGAGCTAGTGTACGAAGTCCTGAATTACCTAAGGAGAGGTGCAGTCACTAGAGACGAGTTACTCTCATTCCTAACTGAAGGTATGGGTCTCGATACTACATCGGCAGCCAAGCTAATCAATGAGCTATGCGTTCACGGTCTTGTAGAGGACTTCATTGCGAGAGATGGTAGGTACTGGATTAGGCTCTCCATAAGGGGCCTTGTCTCTGTTGATGAGTATGAGGAGTGGAGAGCAAGAGAGATGTAGTGGAGGTGATTTTGATGAATATTAGGTGGGACTCTAGTGGACTAGGATTTACGTGGACTATAGGTATTGTAGGTACAGGTATCCTACGTGGTAGGGTAAGGAGGGTCAGTACTAGGAATGGCGTACGAATAGTGCGATCAGTGTACCTTGTACCAAAGAGGTCGTTAAGAGATGATGCTGGTGAGGAATTACTTACGGAGTGGTATGAACCGCAGGAATTCAGTAAGCTAGTCGACGCAGAACTCAAGCTTCTCTCCATAGTGCTTGAAGAAAGAAGTAGATCAGGCGACCCTGTTCAGGAGGTTAAGCTTGCACTTGCTGATTTGGAGAAGCTCCTCAATCAAGTTGCCCTCCTTAAAGCTAGATTGGAGAAGTTATTGGAGGTGGTGAGTTATGGGAGGAAGGAGGAAAACTCAAACCACAACTCAAACTAGTTCACAGATTCAGCAGGTAAGTGGGCAGAGGTCTGGAGTACAGGAGCTTAAGGTAGTCAAGATACCAATTGAAGAATTACCTAACACGACGAGAGCTACCATAGAGAAGTTGAAGAGTGCAGGTATCTACAGCGTTCAGCACCTCTCAATGTTTACAGTAGATGAACTAGTTATGTACGATGTGACACCGGAGACAGCAGCTAGGTTACTGAGAAAAGCAAGAGCACTACTCAAGAGTGAACCACGAGTATTCTCACTCAAGGAATTCTCAAACTACAAGAGTTCACTACCTAGAGTGAGGATTCACGTAAATGCTATAGACAACATGTTGGGAGGAGGTCTAGAACCTAGAGCTATCTACGAATTTGCTGGTGAATTCGGTGCTGGTAAGACACAGCTCTGCCATCAACTAGCTGTCACAGTTCAACTAAGCTACGATAGAGGTGGTGTAGCAGGAGCAGCACTGTACATAGATACTGAAGGTACCTTTACACCCTCCAGAATAAAGTCAATAGCAGAGAGATTTGGGCTAGATCTCGACTACGTATTCTCAAACATCTACGTAACACAACCGAAGACCGTTGACGATTTACTTGAGTGCATTAGGACAGACGTCGTTAGGTACGTAGAGGACCACAATGTCAAGCTAATAATAGTTGACTCATTGATAGGTCTTTTCAGAGCTGAGTACCCTGGAAGGGAGAATCTAGCTCTAAGGCAGCAGAGACTGAACTACGCTCTAGATTGGCTCTCAAGAGTAGCCAAGACCTACAACATCTTCGTAGTGATCACGAATCAGGTAATGGATGTACCAATGGGATTTGGTTCACAGAAACCAGCTGGTGGAAACATCATGGCACATGGTGCAACACATAGATTCCTACTATACAAAGTTGGTAGGGAATCAGGTCTAAGAGCAATGGAAGTGCTTGACTCACCAGCACTACCTGAAGGACTAACCGTCAAGTTCAGAATAACTGAAAGAGGATTGGAAGATGTCTAGAGTAGACATACCACCAAAGATACTGCAGAAATTCAGGGAAATGTTTCCAAATAAAAGTACATCGTGGATAAGGAGATGTATAGCAAGATTACCAGATGTTGTTGAGGGCAAGGTGAGGGGTGTCTGGTTTGTTCGTGGTAATGCTAAGCTCGGTGATGCGTATTCACAATACATAGTGAAGTACATTGCTGGTAAGTACATGTGTAGCTGTATGGAGAGAGAAAGACCGTACCACAGTAGGAGAAGAAAGGAGCTGTGTACGCATGTTGGTGCGGTAATCCTGTATAGATTGCTGAAGGGTGAGATCATATGCGAGACAGGGGCCTCATACTAATCTACGGTAATCCAAAGAAGATACTGAAGAAGCTAGTAACAGCACTACAGGGTAGGTCTGCGCTACTGCTAACTGATAGCGAGGATTACACAGCGATACTAACTCAGGAAAGTGATTTCAGGATAGCTATCGTCGATGTGCTAGAGCATATACCTAAGGTGCTGAGTAAGGAGGCTAGGAAGGTAAATGTAGTATGCATACCATCGATCCTCAATAAGGTCGTTAGAGAGTTCTACAGCTACATAAGAAGTTCACCTAATGGAAGCTACCTGGGGATGTACTACGTTAAACTACTCAGGGAAGTTCTAGAGAGAATTCGAGCAATAACATACTCGAGGGAACTACTCACAATTGTCGTAGCACCTTCACGAACAAATCCAGTAACAGGTCAAGACTACCCTGTACTACACTGGTTAGTTCAGAGGTACTTCGACGAAGTACTTCACGAACAATGCATGGAGCTACGAGGTGATCAACCTGTCTAGGACAGAGAAAAACAACACGGTCGATATATACATATGTCCAATATGTGGTAAGACTTTCAGCAAGGAAAGCAGTCTAGCACATCACATAACTAGAGCGCATGGAACATATAAGCTAATAATCGACGCTGGTAAGTTCATTACTAGGTTAGAGAAAGTCGAGAGAACGCTCGCTAGAGTGGAGAAGATAATATCTCAACTACTTGAGCAAATCAAGGTCTTAAGCAGTAAGCTAGAGGATCTCTCAACATCGGTATCCGAGCTACAGAAGCAATTACAGGAAGCACCTCAGATAACAGTTATGGCCCCTAGAGTAACACTTGTAACTCAAGACACTAAGGCATTGAAGACAGGGCTAACCACATCAGTCAGAGGATTTAGTCCACACAGCACAAACTCCACAGAGATTCCAGACTACATCCTAGATAATCCGTGGCTAAAGGTTCTTCAGCAGAGATCAAGAGAAGAAAACCCAAACTCCTAGTATTCTTTTCAGGAGTGTAGGAATGCTATTGGTAGCAATAGGAAGTACACGAGCTGTGAAGCTACTAATCCAATACCAATCATGTATAGGGTCACCGATAGCGTTAACTTTGCACTACGTGATTCCTGATATATCACAGCTATTGTTGCTAGACAGGGTACGTAAAGCGTAAAGAATACCAGAAACGCCATTAAGCTAGGTAAAGTGAAGCCAAGTGTTCTCAATGCTTCATCGATACTCACCCCACCATATAGCAATGATGTAGCTTCTAAGAAGGCCTCCTTCGCTATGAATCCATGAAGTAACGCGAAACCTACCTTCCATGCTTTTTCAGCATCAAGACCATATAGCACAGAGATTATTGGGGCTAATAGCCTTCCAAGTAATGCACCAAATGTCCTCTCAGTACCTACACCATAACCCTCAGGACCATAACTCAGCAATATCCACGTGACGATACTTAAACCAACTATTATGACACCCGCCTTCCTTAGAAAGTGCTTACTATAATCCCAAGTCAACCACCACAATACCTTACCTGAAGGTCTGTGAATTGGAGGTAACTCAATAACTAGTTCAGGTGGTTCCTTCCTACGGTATACAACTCTCCTAGTGAGAATTGATGTGAGGAGTGCTACTAGGAAGGCTATGGCGTAGAGTGATAGAAGTGCAAGTGCTTGCCCTAGTGGGCTCTTGATGTATGTGGTGACAAATGCTAGGATAACAACTAACCTTGCTTGACAAGGAATGAATGGTACAGAAACTATCAGTTGTCTTCTCTCCTCTTCCTCCAATGCTGTTCTCGATGCCAGTACAGCAGGTAAGTTACATCCAAGACCTATCATGAATGGGTAAACAGCTCTACCACTTAACCCAAATCTACTGAAGAAATTGTGGAATGAAATTGCAAAACGAGGTGCTAATCCACTATCCTCTAGTGTGGCTATGAGTAGAGAGATCAACATTATAAGTGGTAGGAAGGAGAGAACAGCACCAACACCTGGAATAACACCATCAACTATTAACGCTGTTAACTGAGGTCCGAGGTAAGTCTTGAGAGGTGGCTCAAGAAGTGTACTCAAGTACGTAAATCCTAAACCAAGCAATCCCGATATGCTGTATTCCTCAATTAACTCAGCTAATTCACTAAACCCTAAGTAGCTAAGAAGTACATTGAATGGAAATCCTGTGTTCACAGCAAATATCAGAGAGAACAGTATGAGAAGGGATATGAAACTAACTATAGGACCTACTACTGGGTGCTGAATTAACCTATCGAGAAGTGCAGTAGCTAGCTCAGTTATGCTAAGTTCCTCATACCTACGTGCTTTCCTTTCAACACGAACAACAACATCACCTAGGAGAGAGTCTATGAACCTGAATCTCTGAGCTACAAATAACTCCATTAGCTCCCTACCATAGGTTTTAGCTAATGACTCACGGATTCTCCTAACCTCATGAACTACCTCATCTTCACCAAGTAACTCAAGCTCCTTCTCCAGTTCTGGATCACCTTCGAGAAGTCTAATAGCCAACCATCTAAGAGGATACTTCTTGGAGAGAGCTGACTTAGATAGTACTCTTTCTACATCGGATATGGTAGACTCGAGAAAAGACCCATAGTCAACCCTAATAGGTTCCCTCCTACACCTTCTACCCTCAGCAACATCGATTACTGCATCGAGTAACTCCCTCAAACCATATCCCTTAATAGCGGATACCGGAACTACAGGAACAGAGAGCTTGCTTTCAAGTTTATCCACGTGAATGTGAATACCTAAACTATGTGTGAGGTCCGATTTCGTTAATGCAATAACGACTTTGGGTGTTAACTCAAGCACTTGGATAGCTAGGTACATCGTCCTCTCTATAGCTGTTGAATCAACAAGCACTAAAACTAGATCAGGTCTCTCCTCTACGATGTACTTCCTAGCAATAACCTCTTCAGTAGTGGAAGCTGATAAACCGTATATACCGGGTAGATCAACGAATCGAATAACCTTACCTCTATACTTACGAACTCCCTCCTTCCTCTCAACAGTTGTGCCAGGCCAATTAGCTACATGAGATATCTCACCAGTGAGTACGTTAAACAACGTAGACTTACCAACATTTGGCTGCCCAATAACACCAACAATTATCTCACTCTTTCTCTCACTACCCTTACCCGTGGTAACCACCATGAGTTTGACATGTACAACACTTAATAAACTTTTACCTACTTGAGTACTTCAACCAAAATCTTCTTAGCAATACCCCTACTCAAGGCAATTTCAACACCTCTAACCTCAATTACAAGAGGTCCTCTACCACTATTATCAAGAACTCTAACCTCACTACCAGGTACTAACCCCATTTGCATGAGCCTTCTACCAATTCCATAACCTACGTCAAGAGTAATGACTCTACATCGGGTACCAGGAGGTACCGTATCTAAAGCAACCGCAGACATCAAGACTTCACCTCAGATACTATAAGTAGCCTAGCATGCTCAATAGGTATCTTCACAAGGCGACAAACACCCTCGCTTTTGATCTCAAGCTCGAAAAATCTCTTACCTACACCTCTAATGCTGACCACACAACCAGTGACAAGACCTAACCTAGTAAGTTCCTGTAATACCTTCGTAAATTCGCCTAAAATTCTAACTACAGTAAATGCCTTACCTACACCTAGTGAACTCGCTTCAATTAAATTCACACCACTTCTACTTTCCTCACCTCTACCAGGTACAGGGTTACCATGTGGACAGGAAGTTGGGTAGTGTAGGTACCTGTCAATCCTTCTAATAACCTCACTTGGAACATGCTCAAGTGAATGAGCAACAACATGTGTAGAATATAGATCGAGACCAAGCACTTTATAGAGGAAGCATTCCGAGATTCTGTGCTTGTAGAGCACGTCTAGCGCTATTTCACGACCTCTATCAGTTAGCTTTGCACCACCATACCTAGTCCACTCAACGTATCCAAGCTCATGGAGCTTTTTCAACATCTTAGATGCTGTTGAGTACGTAACCTCTAGCTCACTAGCTAGGTGTGAGGTCCTGACAATACCATAAACCTCTTCGAGACGGTACATTGTCGATAAGTAATCCTCAATAGTGTTTCTAGTCTGAAAGCTAATGCTGTGTAGCGAGGTCATCCATGGGTTAGATATGGGAAACAACTTATAAGGTTACTCTATACTTAGTGAAGTCCTCCTCTCACTGAGTGCAGAGACCATAAATGCAAGTGAGCATGTGAATATAGCAAATGCAATGGCTGCTCTGTAGTTGAAGACTTCAGCCAGAAATCCACCAATAACAGAACCTATCGTAGCAGCTAAGCTAAATGATGTATTTAAGAGACCCAGTGCGGTACCTCTCATGCCAGCACCTACCCTAATTAACGAAATTTCTGCACCAACAAGCAGTAAAGACCAACCTACGCCTAGAAGTACTTGAATAGGTATTACCAATACAGCTGTTGGTGTGAGCATGTAACCTACGAAGACTAGCAGTGAAAAGAGTGTACCGAGGGTAAGTGCTCTAAGACCGTACATATAAGCAAGCTCTGAAGCCTTCTTCATGAATAGTGCTGACACCAGAGTACTAACAGCAGCAGAGATACCAATCACAACATTGTTACCACCTAAATACCTTATGTAGAG
>CAZYGV010000053.1:0-7661 GCA_964647155.1 uncultured Thermoproteales archaeon
GTGCCCCTGTTCTAGGTTCTATAGCTATAGCCGCTTTATCTCCTAAGCTTTGTATCTGATTTGCTAGTTCTGTCAATGTTTTCTTAAATGAGCTTAGAGGTACAAAACCTGGATGTAGCTCAATACACACTCTGTACCCTAGCTTACATAACTCCTCAGTTAGTATTTTGATGCTATTGATGTACTTACTACACTGCTCAGCAAGTGCCCATGGTGGATTCATGTACTCCGTATGTAGCACAATTGTGATATCTAGATCCCTAGCTACATTCCTCAGCTCAGACATAATCTGTGTACATACTTTAGCTCTGGTATCTACATCAGCTGCTCTATTGAGTGATAGCGGGTAGAAAATACCACAGCTTCTAGCTCTTAATCTCCTTAACTGTGTTGTGAGTACCGGTACCCTTACCGTTCTCCAATTCCATAGTGGTAGTACTGGAACAACCTGCATGTAGACACCTCCTTAATACTCAATTCTGAGATTTTTTCCAATTTTTCTAAGGATCTAAGATAGCTTGTACATTTCTAGCACTAATTCCTTGAAGGGAAATGTATCTGTAAGTCCTTAACTCTTTCAATGAAGATACATCATTTTACTTTAATGCTTTCTGTGCTTTCCTCCTACTCTGTTCTCTCTTAAGCAAGATACCTTGTCTTTTAGCCCAAATGAGCTGCCACTTGTAGCTCCAGATCCACCAGAGAACCCACTTCCATCTTCTTCTCCAATGTCTCTTTCCTCTTCTAGTCGGATACCCTATTCTGACCATAGCTATCGGACAAGGTTATTATGTGGGTGAGTTATCTCTTACTTCGTTGAGAGCTATGGATACAATACTACATAAAGTAATTGAGGAGGGAAGGAGCTTCTTCACCATTGGGTTCGCTACTGTACTTTACCGCGGTACATACGCTAAGGTACCTATGCTGCTATACTTCGACTTAACTCATGGATTTGTTCAGTCAGTCCTGAAATTAGTGAGGAGGTACGGTAGTTGTGATTTGGAGGTTAGAGTAGGGTTAGGTAATGAGATGTTGAGAGTTCTCTTAAGAGCAATTAGTGTTGGTGAGGAGATTCCACTAGAACTCTCGTTTAGTGGTCTAGCTGAGTACCGTAATCTAGTTAGGAGATTAAGGAATTACAGTGAAGCTGTTCTTCAGGTATACTCATTCACTAGCGATCGTACGGGGTACTATAGACTAGTTTCGTCTCTTTCATGCAATTCTATTGGTGAGAATCTGATTTGTTTCGGTAAGGTTGAGAAGATCTTTGAAGGCGATCTTGAAAACATGATGGTTAGAGAGATCTGGCCTAGAGAGGGTGCGTGGGTTTCGGTTCATGAACTAAGTAAGAGGGCATTGAGCATGCACTAATTACTAACTTCTTTTCCTAATCTTTGGTATTTATTATGCTTACTTAGTAACTATCTTTCTCGAGAAACTAGGTATCAACTTCCCAACGTACCCTTTAATGAAGATATAGGCTGTTACACTAATTACAATAGTGGCTACCAATAGGAGCAACATCAAGCTAACTGATGTTCTTCTAGACATAGTTTAACCTGCAAGACTTGACTTGTTAACTAGATGGGTGTTAGCTTTTGCTCCATGTAATGAGAGTTTAAGTTAAGTTGTGTTGCTATAGCACTGTTACCACCATGAGCATTGTGTACAGACATGTCTGAACTACATTCCTTACCGAAACTTTCCTGTATCTTGCATAGGAATCAAGTTCATGAAGGTACTTCCCTACTTTCTTAACTACATTACCTCTAATTGTACTTGGTACTGTTCTCCCTTTAGTGGTCTCGTACCTAATACATTGATGTAGTAGACCATACTTAAGTGCGGTAGTGTAGAGGTAGTGAGCTATGTAGCTACCGACTATGTCAGCAACGGTAGCTGATTCTGTAGAGGTACTATGTGACTTAATCCACCTATCCCGAATCTCTGTATCTACTAAATCGAGAGGTATCATGTGCTCAAGAGCTTCGTAGTAAGGATTATCACTCGATACGTACTTTCTCAAGATCTCAAGATTCTTCCTTAAATTTCTCAATTCGAATCTTAACTTCCTGAGCGAGAGCAAGAATATTTCCCTTCTCGGAATACCGGTAGGTACTGTATCTGAAATTCTCTCATCAACAACATATGGAATCTCAGCAATGACCTCAAGTGCATCACTACTAATCCTCTCAACGAAATCACCACTAGATCCACCAAACTTAAAAACATCTACAGGTACCCTACCGAGAACACTCTCAACAACATCACAGTAATCCCTTGCACGAGGTACCCTATACACTGCAGTATCAAGCTTGGTCACGTATGGTGGTCTAAATTCACTGGCGTAAAGAGGTAGCTTGAACTCTCTAGATACAGCACGTAGATACTTATACAGCTCAGGTAAGTGCTTAGATAGGTAGTACGCAAGACCTCTAAAGAAACAGGAACGAAATTGAAAAATGAACTGTGGTCTATAGTCATTAACCAACTTCATAATCGCTTCAGTCTCTGGTAATGGCTCACTCCATCTCAATCCCTTGTACTCAATAGGAAATGTAGAGTCAACACATAGCGATGGGGGAGGAACATAGTGATTAAGAATGAGCTTCTCTACAGAAGATACATCCCTAAACCACTCCTCATTCAATCTAGCACCTAAGGCATCAACGACCTTAACGATAATCCACGTAGTATCACTAACCATCCAAACTTCAGGTCTCTTAACCATGTACCAGCTCAAGTAATCTAGAGCAAGAGCACTAGCAGGGTCATCAGGATACACCAAACCAAGAGCAAGAACAACCCTACTACCTCTACCAATCCTAGTAGCTAAAATAGAGTCACCAGATCTAGAGCAACCCACCTCAAAAACCTCAACCCTATCACTAAATCTCCTACCCAATTCCCTAGTACTGGAGATAAGCTCGTCAACAGATGGGAATCTACTGTACTCAGGAACAGACTCAATACACTCAATAACTTCACGAACAACCATCAAGCTGTGAGTACATTCGAGCACTAAAAAGGTAACTAGTAATTTAGTGAGTACCGGATCTTGTGAATAGTATCTTCAATGAATTGAAGCTAATTTCTTTAACATGTAAATGAACGTAGTGAACAGTACACTCACTATGAACATAATTAGTGAAGTTACAACTGTGTACATGAGTAAGCTCCATGGATTGAGTATTAGTGCATGTATCTGTGGTATTGCGTGAAATACTAGGTTAGATGTGAGTAGTACAAGTAACATTAATCCAAGACACCACTTGATTCCTCGTATCTGAGCTATAGGTCTAAGGAGATAAGTTACAACAAGTGAGGACAGTAGTACTGAGGTAAGTGGTATGTTGTAGTACACAGCGTGGTACACTATGTACTCACGCTCAATTCTCTTACCTCCAATCCAGGTAACTACATGACTCAATGCAGGTACTTTGTACTCAAATGTGAATTTCAGAGGGCTCGCTATTGGTAAGGTAATGAAAATAACTACAAGCACTACAGCAACCATCATTAGGAAGTACTTCCACAACCCATAACTAAGAACTCTCTTGAGACTACTGTACTGTATCGTAGGTGAAGTAGTTACCTCGTAGATAGCTATACCTAGTGAAAAGACAAGAGTAGATAGCAGAGTTAAGGTCAAAGTCACACTCTCGTAACCGTACCTAGTACTCAATCCATATGCTGACAGTAGTAGAGCTAGACCAATTACGAATATTACTACGTATCTCATAGATACGGTACCACCACACATAGGTACGAAGTACTTACTGAGTATAGTGGTAATGCTGTGGTAAGTCCTTAGATCCTGAAGAACTTTAGAGAGATCAACCCTATCGAGTGGACCTACGTAACACCATTCCCTACCATGCTTGACATATACGTAGATCTTACCCGAAAGCTCCTTAAGGACAACACTACCAACTCTACCACACCTAGGACATACACCACGACCAATAACACGAGATGACATAGGTAGCTCCATAGAGTAAAAATGGAACTACCTTATTAGTGGTAGCACATGTGGTAAGGACACTGATAATTTTCAGGTTCAGTATCTACTCTACTGTATGGGTAGTATCTCATTTGGAAGAGTAATGGATTACTTAACAGGTAAGTGGTGGTTCTACGTACTGTTACTACTTATTGGATTCTTCCTACTACCACCATACGCTTCAAAGGGATACACATCCTCTGCCGAGATACCTATGGTAGTACTTGAAGGACTTAGGAACGCAATAATCAATACACTGGTTAGGTTATTTTGGCCAGCACTCATAATTCACGTGGTATTTCTCGTAGCTGTTCTTCTCATAGTATTAAGACATAGGTTAGCTACTACCGTATTCAATGTCCTATGTGCTGTACTGTATCTCATGATAGCTATTGGTCAGAGTGTAGGTACTAGCGAGAGGTATGGATTAGTGATTATGGTAGGTAATCAGGTTCTAATTCTCCTAGTTGCTATTTCATGGATTTGGGAATGCATTGCTAGGAGGAATAACTTCACAGGAAATGTTAATCGAGATTTACTGTGGCTAGTACCCTTTGCTATACTGGCATTTTGGTCACCTCCAGAACCTAGACCTGACATCACCTATCTACTCAAGTACTTGATAGCCGGCTACTTCGGTGTAGCCTACTGCTTAACAACACCCGTTGTACTGACTATAATGCTTCTTCACTACCCAAGAGTTAACGTTTCCGTGCTAAGGCTAACTGCTTTCCTAGGACTGTGCTTTGCTGTGATAAATGTTCTCTCACCAATTTGGGTACCTAGAGCATTGATGTACAGAGCTATTTGGGGAGGAGTAGTTCTACATGTACCACTACTTGCAACTTCTATAACTGCACTACTTACCTCAAGGAAGGTAGCATCTTAGTACGAGGTAGTGTAGCTATGAGAATGGCTAGTGTTAAGGAAGCTAGGATTGAGAGTAAACCAACGGGCATTGAGTATACCTCATCTTTAACATCTACTGTAAACATCATTAATCCACCAAGTGCATTTATAGCTCCGTGCATGGTAGCAGGTGGAAGAACACTACCACTGACCTCTCTTAGGTACAGCATTATGTAGCTCCATACAGAGCAAATTAGTACAAACATACCTAATCCCACGATATCTCTGTGATGTGGGTAGTTGTATCCCAGGTACAGTATGAGTGGGGCGTGCCATAGCGCCCACATGGTTCCAATGATTATTGATGAGACTGTGAGTCCAAATCTAGGTCTAAGTAGTGTGTAGAGGTATCCTCTCCAACCAATTTCCTCACCAAGTGCGAGAGCTGTATTCACCGTTATAGCAGCTATGTATGCTCCAGCTAGTGCAATTATTAGGGCATTGACAGGGCCGAAAATCTTAGCTAGTGGTAGCTTAGCTACTGGATTCACTACTCTAAATCCAAGTATGTATGCGTAGAGTGTACCTAGCGCATATATGGCGTATGGTATCCCAGCACCTAGGAAGAAGTACTTCAGGTTCTTCATGCTTAATCGAATACCTAATTCCTTCAGTCCTCTAAGGATTGGTTTCCTAGTGAGTGTGATCACTGCTATCACTGCTAGGAATGGTGCATACATTCTAGCTGCAAGGATGAGGGGTAGGTACTTCATTCCCACTAACTTCAGTATTATGGGGATGTCCATGAGGTATGCTGTGGTGAATGCTACGGTTACGTAAATTAGTAGACCTCTAATGTCTTCACCTAGGTCACTCACGTGGTACTTACTTTGAGGTATGTATTTGTAGATTTTCCTCCAGTTACTTTCAGTAGTTGTTCCTCTCATGAGGTATTTTACTTACTTAAGTTACCCCCTTGGTGAGGTGATTACTTGGGAAGCTTCGTTGATGTGAAGAGTGTATGTAAGTCCTTTGGTTCAGTACAGGCCCTTCGTGGAGTAACCTTCTCAGTACCTAGAGGTGTTATTGCCGGTGTTATTGGTCCTAATGGTGTTGGTAAGACTACTCTACTGAGAATTCTCGTTGGTCAGTTGAGACCCGATTTTGGTACTGTTCGTGTTCTCAACTATGATCCTTGGGAGGAAGGACATATACTGAGGAAGTATCTCGGCTATCTACCTGAGGTACCTGTCTTTCCACTTAAGGCTACTTGTTGGGAAGTACTTAGGTTCTATGCTAGGTTGAGAGGTGTTAAGGAGGGTGAAGTTAGGAAGATTGTTCAGCTGCTTGAGCTAGAGCGGTATCTAGGTGCTAGGATATCTACTCTCTCACGTGGTGTTATTCAGAGGATTTCTCTTGCTTGTACTCTCATGGGTTCTCCACAGGTACTGATTCTCGATGAACCTCTTGCTCATGTTGACCCAGGTATGAGGATCAAGATCTTGAGGTACCTTAGAGAACTTCATGAGGATTTTGGTGTAGATATCTTGATTGCTAGTCACACACTACCTGAACTCGAGTACCTCTGTAACTACGTTGTTGTTCTATGTAGAGGTCTTGCTATGTGTAGCGGTAGTGTAGTGGATGTGTGTAGAAGATTGGGGTTGAGTGTTAGGGTGTGTGTACCTGTTACACGTGATCTAGATGTGAGGAAGTTATGTGATGAGGTAGGTAAGTTACAGGGAGTATTTGGTACAGTTGTGGATAGAGAGAGCATCACGTTCATCATCGATCCTAGGTACTTGGATCAGGTCGTGAGTAAGCTACGTGAATTCGGTATCAAGAAGATCACGTACCTCTTCCATAACCTCAATGAACTGTATATTAGAGCAGTTGGTGGTTAGTATGTCTACGCAGACTTCACCTAGACAGTCTCTGAAGCAGATGATGTATGTGGTTGTGTTCAGGAACACTGTATGTACGAGAGATCTCATAATCCTCGGTCTTGCACTCACTACTTTCACAGCAACTGTACCTATCTACACATTGACATCAATATTCTCCACACAGCCTGTAGTGGATACCCTTAAGTACATACTCGTAGACATCATGACACCAGTATTCGTGATGGCGTACTCATGGTACATAGCTGAGACCTACGCAACAACAACAGGTGAGGTAAATGACTTGAGAGCACTCCTGCTATCACTACCGTACACGAGGAAGTTCATCGGAGTCACGACATATTTAGACGTGCTGATTACGTACACCATAGCGTACGTATGTGCAGTAGTGACTCCACTCTGGTTAGTGCTCGGTAACTACATGGTGATGGTACTGAACTACATAGCTATCAAGTACATAGTGATCATAGTGGAAGCACTACTCTACACATCGCTATCACTAATCATCATGATGTTACTGAGTGAACAACGTGAAAGTTTGAGGAAGTACACAGCCCTTGGAGTATGCCTACTTCACTACGTAGTTTCGAGGTATGTGTGGGCTCTCTACACTACGACATTACCTGAAGTAGATCTCAAGCTAACTATCTTGACATCAGCACTCCCCATAGATGAGGCACTAGCTTACTACGTACTATGTAACGTACTAGGTCTGAAGTTTGGTGGTGTTAGGTGTAGAGGACTTGCACGCATATTGACACCCATGAGCACTGTAGCTAGTAACCTCTTCATCATTGTACCCCTGATCTTGCTTACTTTACTTGTGTTATCTGCTCTGTACCTAGTTGCTAAGAGGTTGGAGGTGGTTAAGTGATGTTGAAGGCTTTGTCCTGTATACTCTT
>CAZYGV010000054.1:0-7506 GCA_964647155.1 uncultured Thermoproteales archaeon
GCTACCTCACGTTACTGTATAGGGTAGGTGGTAGAGCTAGGGTAATGGATTTAGTAGAAAGCGGTGTTGAGACCAAGGGTAGAGATGTAACGTTATTCTGTAAGAGAGTTGAACTTATTGTTGGGGATGGGACAGGTTATGTCACATTGAGTCAATTTGGTAGAAAATTCATTGAGTTGCTACAGATAGATCAGAGAAAGGCGAAGTACTACCTACACAAATACCTCTATGATAAGTTACCACACTATAGACTATTTATTGATGTTGTTACAGAGCTAGGTGAAGCAACTCGTGAGGAAATTCACAGAGTACTCAACGATAAGGTTAAGGAGCTATTACCAGGTTCATGGATTAACAGGAATGCTGTAACGGTACTCATGGACTTAGCTAGGAAACTTGACGTTATCGAGGTTCAGGGAGGAAAGGTAAAGCCTAGGGTACATGCACTAGTGAACAAATTCATTAACTTAATGAATGAGAGCATGGTTGAACATGAAGGCTATATCTTAATGAGAACTGAAGACCTCCTAGCTAAGCTACAGGAGAACTTCAATCTTAGCGAAGAAAACCTAGCAAAAATACTCCAGAAAACTATTGAGCGTAGTAGAGCTGATGGACTAGTGATGACAATACTGGCACCAACATCACATCCACTCATCTCACCAGAGATCTCGATTCTAAAGATACCACGTAACAAGCTACCTCAATTCATGGACCTACTGATGCAGGAGGTGATTACACTTGAGAAATCCTAACCTGATAGATGCCTACACGATATTCGGTTTCCTCGATAGGCCATTTCACCCAGTTGGTTTAGTCCCTATTAGACGACTTCACAGAGCTGTTGGTTTAGGACCTGAACTCAGTAAGGTATTAAGTACCTTAGAGAGGTTTATAATCAGTAGAGAGAACCTACTCTTTCTCGTAGTTGCTGAGTACGGTTGGGGTAAGAGCGAGCTACTTGACGAGATTGAGCACATAATTCACGAGATGTTTAGCGACAAGGTCATAGTAGTTAGAGAGGTTCTCACACCCGAGCTAAAGCTACCTCTAGACAAGATCTGTAAGCTACGTGAAGAGACAAATAAGCACATCGTAGTGCTAGTAGATGAGGTTGATGAACTATCCAGATTAGCATCTGCTGTTCTACGCGAAGAGGAGATACCAGACTCAATTAGGAAGGCCTTTGTAGATTTCGGAACCAGTCTCAGAGCATTACTTGAACCACGCGTATTCTCATCAGTACTCAGAGGTAAGGTCATAGACAAGGTACTACTCATTCTAGCTGTAACACCACAGCTAGCTACACTACTCTCTAGGTGTGTACCAGATGTATTCACAGCTGTTAGGGGCAGAATATGTGGTGAAGTTAGGTTAGAGAAGTTCCTCTACTGGCAGCTAGAGGGCTTAGTCATAACGAGGTTAATCTCATACTCATCACCAGAGAGAAGACAGTTAATCGAGAAGGGTAAGCTACATCCATATCACCCCTTCATTAGAGATGCACTACCAACACTGTACACACTAGCTAAGAGCATCGAAGTTAGAGAAACACCCTCACCAAGACTCCTAGTTAAGCTACTCTCAGCATTGATGGATGAAGCAATACTTCACTCAATACGAGAAGGTACTAAGGAATTGAGAACAATAGGTGTTGAAGACGTAATTGAAGTGATCTCTAAGTGCACTGAAGCAGGTGAGAAGATAGTAGACAGAGAGTACCTGGAAGAGCTACTGAATGCAGTACAGAAACGTGAGGAAAAACTAGTACTCAAAATACTAGCACTCTCCGAAATACCACGAACCCTAGACTCAATAGAGTACGAGCTAAGAACTAGGTATGGAATCACCACAAATACCGAGCAAATAATCAATACGTTAATTGCTAGAAACCTAGTGAGAAAACTAGCAGCAGTAAAGATACCACTAGACCAGGAAATACTAACGAAACTAAATAGACTAAGGCTAAAGTTTGGTCTACCACCAATACCAACAACCATAGACAAACTCTCCATAGAGTATCCCAACTACGTAGCTAGATACGAAGGTACAGTCGAGAGAGAAACAAAGATCTTGGTAGAGATCTACTTCCCACCACTTCCTGAAATACTCAGAGAACTACAGGAACAAAAGCTAGAGATCAGCTATGTGTACACAGTTCCAGAGGAGATAAATGCCATAGTCTTCAGGAAGAAACTACCTAAACATCTAGAGGAGATCCGTAGGAAAATACATGAAGCAAGCGAAGAATTCACAGCACTACTAAAAGCACCAACAATAGACTCAGAACTCTACACAAGACTACACACAATAGTTGTCAGTAAGATCGTGAACATAGCACCAAAAGGTACTCTGAGATACGTAAAGACTAGCGATCTAGGGACAGTATCCGTAGACGATGTAAGAGAAGGACTTAGAGTATGCTACGTAACAGTACTAATCAACGAGTACACACAAAAGTTCATAGACCTAGACAAACTACTTGAAGTACTGAGGAAGATCATTAGACAAGGCTTCATCAGCGGTTACGAAGGTAGGAAATACGTCAAATTACCTTTCGACGCTCTAGTACTAGTAGTAGTTAGCACCACAAGAACAACACAAGAAATACAGGAAGAAATCACTAAATTCCTTCAATCAACTAGGTGGAAAATCTTCGACCTAACATCAGATAACTTCGTACACATAGAAATCTACGGTAGAGACAAGCTAGATGAACTAAGGTACGCATACATAGGTGCTCATCTAGGTTTAGGAGATGTACCAGAGGAGTACAGGGTATTTACACAGGTAGCTCAAGAACTTAGATCGAGAGTAGCTGGCTCACTTCAGGAAGTACTTAGACGCTACATAGACCTAGGTCTCGTAGTAGGACTACGTCTAAAACCCGGTAGGAGTAAAGACATAGCACTTAGAGACATAGTTAAGAAGTGGATACTCAACGAGAAGATCACCGATCAACCACCAGTATTCTGTAGTGAAGATGGTACACCTAGAATATCACCAGTTGAGCTTACCCTCTACAGATACCTACAGTCTGCTCTTGGTGAGATGCCAATAAGCTGTGAAGTACTTACCGAGCTAATTAGATCAGCATACCCAGTTAGATTGTGGAGAAACTTCAAGGAAGATGACCTAGTGAAAGCTATGAAGTTGAGAGGATTACTCATACCACAATCAATTGAGGAAAGAGCATACTACGTGATTGGTCCGAGTACAGTAAAGTACGCTATCAAGTACCTAAGAGAAAGAGTTAATACAGCTAGAAGCAAACTCAAACTAGAAACCACAGTCATAATCACGCATAGACTACTGAGCAAAGAGGTAGCTGTTAAGGTACCTGAAGCAAGTACAAAGGTAAGAGAATTAGAGATGAAGCTAAACGACGTAGAAAGTGAACTCAACATCTTAGAAGAAGTTGCAAATGCACTTAAGTCACCAGAAAGCATTTTGGAGGTATTCATAGTTAGGTATGCAAAGCTAAACATGGAATTAGATGAAATATGCGAGAAACTAGATGAAGTAGCTAAAGCGTTAAGTGATGAAATAAGCAATGTCAAGATGGATGTCCTCAACTTCATAACAACACTAGAGGCAAATCTATCGGATGTATGGTCAGCAATAAACAAACTGCCCGATACACTAAAGGGTGAAGTCAATAAGGCAATAGCAGACTTCGTAAATGACATACTGAAGAGATTAACATCATGTAAGATCTGGGACCTTGAATACCTGAAAGCAGTACTAACAACAATGAGGAAAGACATAGAGAACCTAAGGAATTACGTACAAGACTTCACCACAGCAGTAATGAACCTCCTTGAGTACACCAGAAACTACAGTGAAGCAATAGATGTACTAATCAAGGTAACAGATAATATGGTACTCGAACAGGAGAAACTAAGCACAGATGAAGTACTCACCGACATAGCTGAAGTAGTGAAGATACATGAGGTAAGTACTTGGGATAAGGTAGTAGAGAAAATTAGAGAATGGTGTACAGAGCTACAGCAGAAAATAGCTGAAGTAGATAGAGAGGTTAGAGCTAGACTACTCAAGACAGAAGAAGAGTACCGAATACTCACAAGAAAACTTGAATGGATAAATCAACGAGTACTCAGGGCAGGAGTAAGTAGAGAACTCAATACTCAACTACTGGAGAAAGTTAGGAAGATATGTAGGGAACTAAGTACAGAACCAAAACTACTACACCTCTATACCTTCGATAGACCATTACTATTTACAGAGCTAGAGAAGTTCAGAGAAGCCAGGGAAGTAGTGACAACACTACTCCATGAACTAGCAAATACCTTGAAGACAAAAGTGGAGATCCTAGACTACATAGCATCACTAGGATACAACAGAGGTATTGACATACAGGAGCTAGTAAAGATCTCGAACTTAAGTGAAGGTGAGGTAGTTAAGGTACTTGAGAACCTAGCTAAACTAGGTATTGTCGAGAAGAAGTACGTGACCTAGGAGTGAAGACCATGTACATACTCCTAGCACCTAAGTCCGCATCAATTACTAGAGCACGAGTACTCGCAGCAAAGCTACAGAAGAAACTAGGGGTTGATGTGGGGATCAGCGAGAAACCAGTAGAGAACGCAAGGCTTAATATAGTACTACAAACATTCTGGAATTCAGAACTACTTGACCTAGTTAAGAAAGTAAGGTGTAGGTACCTCATAGTTGCTGATAGTGAAGATCTACTGAAGGAACTCGACATCCATAACTACACCAGCAAACCAGCTGTAGTAATGATTAAAGGATCTAAAAACTACATACTCAGAGCACACATCGGAGCAAAAGCATTCAAGAACGGTATAGATTTGGTAGCGTCACCAGATGGTACACCGTATTCAGTTCGGATAGGTACAGGGTACCTAGTAGCGATTAAGCCCTTTAAAGTAGATGAGAAGTTAGTAACTGAGAACTTCGTCGAAGATATTAAGCAGATAGTACAGGCACTAACTCACAATCATGAGAAGCAGAGAGACATCACTAAGATAGTTACGGTACTAAAAGAGAAGATAAGAGAAGAGAGAAGGAGAGAGTACTTCTCGAAAACTGCAAGAGCACTTGAGTACATAGCTAGTGGAGATGTAACCAGTATAGATGCTACAACACTAGAGCTACTAGTTGACCTCGGTCTTGTCAAAGTACTTGAGACAGAATCTCAGTACAAGTTCATACCCAACACAGATCTCGCAAGACAGGTAATTAGAACACTAGAACGTGAAGGCTACCTATGACAACACCGCTGGAGAACATCATAAGGGAAGTATACAGAGCAGCTGAGAGAGTATTCCCAAAGGTAAGATCAAAGCTTCTCGAGCTAAGTAGCGAAGTAGATAAGCTAAGTTGTGAATTCGCTAATCCAATTGAGAGAAATGAATTGAAATACCTCGTAGTAACGGTCGATAGTGGCTTCATAAAGCTAAAATACGCAAATTTCGCTATAGCTGTAGTCGTAGCACACGCAATATCATCGGTAGGTAAAGGGCAGATAGTTAACGTAGCAGCAGAACCAGTCATGATAAAGACCTTAAAGAGAAGTGAATATGCACTTCACTACATATCCAAGATTATCGAGTACAAGTGCCTGTACAACGTACTTGAGAAGGTACTCAAGGAGAAAACCAATGAGGACATAGTAGTTCTACTAGATGGAGCACTGACGTACCCTGAAGAGAGTACCGACGACATTGAACTCATGAAACTTTACCGAGAATACTGTAGAGAGTACGAGAAGATACTTGCAATGCTAGAGAAGTATAGAGATAGAACCTATGTAGTAGCTATAGCAAAAGATCTACCAGTAGACAAGTACCTGGATGCCCTTGAAGAACTCACTGAGTACAGAGGAATGGAGAGATACCGTAGTCTACATACGTGGCTCTGTAAAGCTACAGAACTACTCCACGAGAGAACTGCAGTAGACATACTACTCAGAGCTAGAGGAGTACCATCGTACCTACACCCAGTTAGAGTAGACAACTTGAGGAAGTACAGAGCACCTGCAATACCACAGATATCTAGGTACGGCGTCTACGGTACGTACGTAAAGCTAACACACTTGAGAAGACCCCTCTACGTAGAGTTCATTGGATGGAGCTTACCTAAGGTGAATCTGCTGATGACAATACTATACGAAACATCTAACTACAGTCCTAGACCAGGTTACCCAGCACCACTCTTCATAGTTGACAGATTGACTAAGGTCGATAAGGCCATAGCGAGAGCCATAGCAACAGCAATAGAGTACGCAGCGAAACACGCACTAGGTGAGCTATATGTACAGGTCTTCACACCCACATTAAGAGAAGAGTACGAGCACTACTGATGTGAAGTACGTACCGACTTGAGTTCTCTGATCAAAGCTCTACACTTCTCAACAGCATCAACAGCATCCCTACCCCAAGCATCAGCACCAATACTCTTAGCAAACTCCTCAGTTGTAGGTAAACCGCCAATAATAACCTTAACCCTATCCCTAAGACCCTTCTCACGAAGTAACTCGATAACCCTCCTCATCTCATCTAGTACCGTAGTTAGGAGCGCTGACATAGCAACAATATCAGCACCATACCTCTCAACAGCTTCCACAAACTTTTCAGGCGGTACATCAACACCAAGGTCAATAACCTTGAAGCCAGCTGCTCTCAACATAGTAGCTACTAAGTTCTTACCAATATCATGAATATCACCACGAACAGTACCAATAACAACCGTACCAACCTCACCACTAGCCTCAATACACTCAACCAACTTAGGCTCTAAAACCCTAAGACACTCCTTAAAGATCTCAGAAGCTAAAAGCAACTCAGCTAAGTAGTACTCACCACGCTCAAACTTCTCACCAATAATTCTCATACCATCGCTAAGAGCACGAAACACAATATCCCTAGCCGATACACCAAGCTTCAGTGCCTCCTCAACAAGCCTAAGTACCTCATCCAGCCTAAGCTCTACAAGCGAATCACGAATCCTAGCTAAAACATCACCACTACACTGCATACACACTAAGGAATGAGGTACAGATGTATAAGTTTATAACAACTACTCCCAAGAAGTAATGAGGTGTCACATGTGAGGATCAAGCCATCACCCATCACATTGACAATACTACTAATTGCTGTACTGGTAATTGGATGCATACTGTACACATACCTTGCAAGAGAGGAAGCTTCAAGCACAAGTATAGAAGTACTTCCAGATACTAAGTACTACACCGAAGTACTTAAAGCAATTAGGAGCAGTAAGAAGTACGTACTCGTAGCAATGTACTTAGCCAAGTACGATCCAAATGACCCAGAGGATAGAGCAAATGACCTACTTAGAGAACTCATCAAGGCTAAACAACGTGGAGTTAAAGTCTATGTGTACCTAGAGTACAGGACATATAGCGGTACCATTAAGGAGAATCTCCTAACAGCAACCTTCCTAAAGAAATTTGGAGTACAGGTGAAGCTAGATAACCAGACAGATACAGACCATATGAAG
>CAZYGV010000055.1:0-7481 GCA_964647155.1 uncultured Thermoproteales archaeon
GTACAGTGCTGTGCTCTGAGCATACTTGAAATCAGGGAATCTCTCCATAAGCTCAATGACGTTGAGAAACGTATCACGACAAACAACTTTAGTCTCATCAGTAGACCACAACCAAGCAACATCTATGTGACTGTGACCGAGAAGATAGATCTTGAGCCTCGACATGGTTCACCACAGAGACACTACACAACGATATTACACTACCTCATGGGTGTAATTTCCAGAACAACAATACTACAGATATGAAGTTGTCATGGACGACCATAATTAATTGATAAATACCATTACCCAGTATAGCTCCCGGTAACCTCAAGAGCTACGGAAAAGGAGTTTCGACACACCATGAAGGTCTATAGGGTTAGAGAGGGTAACCTACGTAGGTTAGTTGATGACTTAGTTAGCAAGGGCTACATAGTCATAGCACCGACAATAGAGGAGCCTCAGGGAACAGTTATGACAGAGGTAACAACAGGTAGAGATGTTGCTTTAGATGCAGGTATAGTGTACCCATCACCAAGGTACTTTTTGCAACCAAACGAGGAACAACTTTTCACATGTGAAGGACCAACACTATCTGAGGTCAAAATAGTTACACCAGTAGTAGATGAGAGGAAGATTGCATTCTTCTGCATACATCCCTGCGATTGCAATGCCATAGCAGTTTTAGATAGAGTACACAGTACCGAACCAAGAGATGTACACTACCTTGAGCGAAGACGACGTGCTCTCGTAATAGTTCTGAGCTGTGCAGAGAAGCCAAGTGATAAGTGCTTCTGCGATGTACTAGCATGTGATAGGCCGTGGTACGGTACGTACGATCTATGGATAGTACCTAGAGAGGGTGAGTACTTAGTTAAGGTAGGTAGTGCTAGAGGTAGAGAGGTCATTGATGGTATTGAGAAGGAAGTTGTTGAGGAGATAATAGTGGAGTCGCTGGGTCCTAATCCAAAGGCTGCTGAAGAGCTTGTGCGCATTCTCGAGCAGAAGTACGGTGCTGATGTGTGGAGTAAGTTCACAGAGAAGTGTATGATCTGTGGGTCCTGTCTAGCTGTTTGCCCAACCTGTCACTGCTTCGAGATTGAGGATAGAGTACTATCGTTAGTACCCTTCAAGTGTACTAGAGTTAGGAAGTGGGATCCCTGTATCTTCAGGTACTTCACAATGGTTGCAGGTGGTAGAGTTGCTAGAGCTGATCCTACTGAGAGGTTTAAGCATAGGTACTACCATAAGTTCGTATTCATGTGGAGGAAGTACGGTGTATTTGGTTGTGTTGGTTGTGGTAGGTGTGCTGTTGTGTGCCCAGCAGCAATATCTCCACTGGATGTACTTAGTGAGGTGGTTGGTATTGAAGTTCTTAAGTCCTTACGTACCTAAGCTAGCTAAGGTGCTAGACGTAATTGAGGAGACTCCAGATATCAAGACTCTCAAGCTAAGGTACATCGACGAAGAAGAGCAGAGAAGATTTAGCTTTAGACCAGGTCAATTCGCTGAGATTTCAGTATTTGGCTATGGTGAGGCGCCCTTCGCAATAGCCTCCTCACCATCTAGGAGTAGTGAATACTTTGAGATCTCAGTGAGAGCTGTTGGAACTGTTACGAGAGCAATACACGCACTAAAACCTAGAGACATCGTTGGTGTGAGAGCACCACTAGGTAAGGGTTTTCCAATTGAGAACTTCTACGACATGAATGTTATAGTATTAGCAGGTGGTACAGGGCTCTTCGCTGTGTCGAGTCTCCTACACTACATTTGTGAGCACAGACACGAGTTTAGAGATGTAGTACTCCTCTACGGTAGTAGAGAGCCAAGACTAATACCCAGAAGGTATGACCTAGATCACTGGAATAAGTACATTGACGTGTACTTAACAGTTGATAAACCTGATGAAACTTGGAGAGGATTTGTTGGTGTTGTTACACAGCTACTCGATAAGGTACCTACACCAAGAGGACCACATACTGTTGCTTGTGTCTGTGGTCCACCAATAATGATGAGGGTATCAATACCGAAGCTACTGTCGCTAGGCATCAGTAGGAATAGGATCTACCTCTCACTTGAGTGGAAGATGCAGTGTGGTATTGGTAAGTGTGGTCACTGCATGCTATCTAACGGTAAGTACGTTTGTCTGGATGGCCCTGTATTTGCCCTTAGTGAAATTCGCGAGGAGGATATTAGATGAGTATGAAGAAGTTAAGACTAGGTATACTTAGCTTGACAGGTTGTGAAGGTTGTGTTAATGAGTTACTCGACGTTCTTCTAACGACGTCAGGTTTACTGAATTACCTGGAGCTTGAGTACTGTAGGTTAATCATGGATGCTGAACCCAGCAAGGTGGATGTACTGGTAGTTGAGGGTGCTGTAGCTAGTGAACGTGACTGCAAGTTGCTTAAGAGTGCTAGTGAGAAGGCTCAGTACGTCGTAGCTTTAGGTTCGTGTGCTGTGCTAGGTGGTGTATCGCAGTCATGTTTAACGTTTGAGAACTTACAGCAGATTACTCGTGAGGTATATCAAGGAACTTTACCTAAGTTAAGGAGGTTGCCACCGCCAGAGGCTAAGCCAGTTACCGAACTTGTTAAGGTTTCGTGCATAGTACCTGGTTGTCCACCACCCAAATCTGAGCTTCAAAAGCTCCTCACATCACTGATTCTAGGTAAGGAGTTTAAACTCTGTGAACATACAGTATGCTTCGAGTGTAAAGCACGAGGTATAGTGTGTTTACTTGAAAGAGGAGTACTGTGTCTTGGTCCATTGACAAGAGGTGGTTGCGAAGCTAGGTGTCCTAGAGTTGGTGCTCCCTGTCTAGGTTGTAGGGGTCCAGCTCCTGAGCTTAGAATTAGGGAGTACATCAACATTTTGAAGGATAAGAATCTGCTTGATCCTGTAACCATTAAGAAGTTAATGAGTATATTCCAGATATTCTCTAGTCTTCGAGCAAAGGTTACTGAGGTGTTGGATAGTGAATAGTGTTAGGTTGAGAGTTCTTGAAATTCCGAGAGTTGAGGGTCATCTCGAGGTAGAGCTATTTACCGATGAGAAGGGTGTTGTTAAAGATGTTAGGGTAGCTGCTCTCGAGGGCATTAGGTTAATTGAGAAGGTCGTTACAGGACTGAAGTACAGGTACGTACCTAGTGCCACCAGTAGGATCTGTGGTATATGTGGTTACGCACATACGGTGTGCTCAGTACTTGCGATAGAGAGAGCACTTGGTATTGAAGTACGTGAGGAGGTTAAGATATTGAGAGATGTAGCACTTAGGCTAAATCACATTGATAGCCATCTAATTCATATAGCGATGATGCTACCAGACGTAATACAGGATGTAGCTAAGTACCGTGAGCTACTTCGAGACGTGATCGTACTGCGTAGCGAGGTAGCTACTGTAGCAGAAACTCTATTCGGTAACAGGGTTCACCCTGTCACCCTAGCGGTTGGTGGAGCATACCACATTCCGAGGAGAAGTATCCTAGAGAACTTACTCAAGAAAGTGAGGGATTTATGTCGTAGATACGAGGAGCTACTGAGGAAGCTACTAGATGCCACGAGAGGCATACCCAAGGTCTCTAGATATGGCAAGTTCATGGCGCTGAAAAGTCATAGGTACTCAGTCGTGGAAGGAATTCCCACAGTGAATGCAAGCGAGGAAATTGATGTGAGTAAGGTACGTCTCATACTCAGGGAAGAAGCCAGAGATTACTCAACAGCAAAGTTCTGCTTCCTAGACGGAGAGCCGTGTAGTGTAGGTGCTTTTGCTAGATTACTCACAAATGAAAGGAATCTACTATGTGAGTCAGCTAAGAAGGAAATTATTAATTTACGAAGAGATCTCAAAGACTACATAACTATGAATTTAGTGGCACAAGTAATAGAGGTGATAGAGCATCTCAATAGAGTAGCTCAAGAACTACCACAGATAATGGACATTGCCGGTAGGTCAATAATTGAGCAACCTAAGAGAGATGTGGGAGTTGGATTTGCGGTTGTAGAAGCACCAAGAGGTATACTCCTCCATGAATACACCGTAAGGAACCAAGTGGTGAGTAGGTGCAACATCATCACACCAACAGTGATAAACTTAGGTAGCATCGAGAGGACAGTCAAGGAATTAGCTACAGGGAAATCTGTTGAGGAAATTAAGAAGACAGTACTGACAACGGTTAGAAGCTACGATCCCTGTGTATCATGTGCTGTACACGTGACCAAGTTGTCTAGAGCTAGGTCACATTAAGACAATCTTCTCTACATCCTCTTCCCTTAGGTGTCTCCTGCTCTTGAACTCTGCCTTCCTACCTACATTCCACAACTTCACAGGTCTGTAATACCCTACTATCCTACTGTACACATCAATCATCTCATTACCACACCTTGGACACTTAGTGTAGATACCAATGTCCCACCAACCACACTTCTGACACACACTCATAACTGGTGTCAAGCTAAAGTACACAATCCTCGTTGTCTTACAGATATTCTCAACAAATCTACGTACCTGCTCAACCTCTAGCTTTGTACCTAGGAATATGTGCTTCATTACGCCACCAGTGAATAGTGGCTGTATCTCAGACTCAACCTCTAGCTGTAGTCTCAGATCCCACGTACTGTAACTCGGTGTTATGAGGCTGCTGTAGAAGGGTACCTTCTCACCCTCACTACCGAAAGGTGCTTCGACAGGTATGTAGCTTCTGAATTCAGGGTACTTCTCGTAGTCTAACCTAGCTAATCTATATGCAGCGGACTCAGCAGGTACTAACTCTATATTGTACAGAACACCGTCCTCGCTCTCAAACTCTTCACAAATCTTATTCGCAAACTCTAGCACGGATCTATATAGCTTGCAAACCTCCTTAGCTCTACGTGGGTCCTCGATATACCACAACCTAGGTCTCTGAAGTAGTATGCTACTGAACTCAGGTAGTGCTACGAAACCTATCGTATTGTAGTGATTCATGAAGTGTCCAAGGTACATCCTGGTCATCGGCATGAGGCCTGACTCAAGACTCTTCTCGTACCTCCTCCTCATAGTCATCAAGCACTCCCTAGCCACCCTGAATAGGTCCTGTAGTATGTCGAAGACATACTTCTCATCGCCTCTCTTAACAGCTTCCATAGCTACCCTAGCTAGGTTTATCGTCACAACACCGATGCTACCTGTAGCATCGGGGATAGCCCACACTCCTCTCGGTATGTGTTTCATTTTGAATAATTCACCCTCGATCTCCTCTAGCTTCTCTCTGTAACTGTTCTTATGAACCACCTTAGCTGTGTTAATGACCAGTCTACAACACATTGAGAATAGCTGTGCTACATCAATGCTGTAGCCATTTAGGAAGTAGAAGCTACCTCTCCTAGCAGTTGCTAACCAGATCATGTCCATCTCTGGAAACTTCCAGAAGTCAGGTGTAACAGGTACTGTTGGTATTGGGAATGTGAATGGTCTACCAGTTGCATCACCCTCTAGATACACTTCACAGAAGGCCTTAACTACTTCAGGTACTCTATGATAGTAGTCACCGAGAGTACCAACTACTTCACCACCGACAATAGCTGGTAGATCCATGTACTCCTCAATCGCTCCACAGGTCAGCATGACGTTTGTGAATGGTGTCTGCATACCTAGCCTGCCTGTGAAGTTGAGATCGTAGATGAATCTCTGAACACATTGCTTAACCCTCTTGTAATCTAGCCTATCGTGTTCTGCAAATGGTGCTAAGTAGAGATCTATTGCTGAGAGAGCTTGTGCACCAGTCCACTCTTGTGCTATGCAATAGAGGAAGTTCACTAAGTGATCAACGAGTACATCTGCGTGCTTTGCTGGTTTAGCACTTATGCTAGGTGTTTTGAGTCCCATTCTCAGTATTCTCTCTGTTGACCAACCTGCGCAGTACGGTATGAAGAGGCTGTGGGGTAGTTTGTGTATGTGTATCCAGCCATCTAGGTGTAGCTTAACGGCCTTCTCTGGGAAGTACTTCGGTATCAGCGCTCTCATTGCTTTCTCAACTACGTAGCTCATGAGTGCTGTGTAGCTTCTATTCACATTAGCGTTCTCTCTAACCTCCCACACACTCTCAGCTAGGTACTCACTTACCCATTTCTCGATTAATTTCTCACTCACTTGAAATCCCCGAAGAGTCATAGTTACGAACCTATTTAGTGACCCTAACACATAATTATCCAGGTTATGGGAGTATCTCTTAATCGTCCGTGTGCTATATACTTTTCTACCCCTTAAAATTCCTGCTCTAAGTCCAGACGTATAACTAGTAAATGATACTTCATGGGTTATTCGCTATGATTAGAGAGGTTAGCTCAGTAACCCCAGAACTTCCTCATCTATTCAGGGGCCACGGCATTCTTCATCGCTCAACCTAGACTAATCTTAGTCAACTATATACCTTGCTACGTTGTTCCATCTTGGAGAGTAATTGAAATATAGGTTCCGTAACATTGTAGTTTGCGGGTGAGTGCATGAGTACCTTGACGAAGATCTACGAGAGAGAGCTAGAGACGGAGATCAAGATAAGCAAGAAGGTTCCTGAGGATAAGAGAGTAGCTAAGTTGCAGAGATGGCCTAGAGAGGCAGGTCTAACGATCACACTTGACGAGAGCGGAAATAATTTCCTCCAGCTGGTTAAGGTGATGGCTAGTGACTACGGTCTTGAACCTGGTGATAAGAAGTGGGACATCAAGGTCGAGGAGGGTAAGGTTATTGCTAATCTCGTGTGGAATCTCGTTAAGGAAGGTGAGGTAAGGGGTAGTGCTACAGCGAGGATAGAAATTCCTCTAACACCGGTTAGTGAGGATACCAGTGAGATCACGTACATGGCAAAGCTCAAGTACACGATAGAGATAGCTAGTGACCTAGTAGCAGCGAAAGCAACAGAAGGACTACCTGAATTCAGGATCTTTTGAACTGAGACCTAAGTACCTCTCTCCACCACACTCTGCAGTATCAACATCATCTCACGACCATTATCAAGCATATCGTGATCATTGTTGAAGAATACATAGATCTTTCTAGGTCTAGCTATAGCTATGTTCCTAGCAACCTCCTCAAGCTCATCTCTAGTGTACCGATAGGTATACCACGTAGCTCTACCATGCATCCTAACATACACAATACCATTTGAAGTATAGATTACTCGTGGTAAATCAGGAGCATCAACAGAAACCCAAGTAACACCGTAGTCACCAAGCAACTTCACGTAATCCTCCCTAAACCAAGCAACATACCTAAACTCAATAGCTAACTTAGGACCTAGATTAACCTCCTCAACAAACTTAATTAATCTCCTAACGTACTCAGGAGAAGGTACGTAACTCGGAGGTAACTGAAGAAGGTAGAAATCGAGTAATCCACTATCCTCAAGAGGTCTAAACACTTCACGAAATCTCCTCCAATGCTCAAGCGCTTTCTCACTCAACCTACAGAAGTGAGTAATGACCCTATTCACCTTCACAGACCACCTAAGTGATGAACCAACCCT
>CAZYGV010000056.1:0-7390 GCA_964647155.1 uncultured Thermoproteales archaeon
TTCCTCACCTACTTCCTTACTGTAGCCCTTGATGAAGTGTTTGAAGCAGGTACTCGCTATTGAGTAGTGTGTGCTCTCTAGTGATCTAAGTAGGAGGTGTATGTCTACTCCATGTGATTCAAGGTCCTTTGCGTATGTTCCTAGTCCGAAGTCTATTAGTACGAGGGTGCTGTTGCAAACTATTACGTTTGATGTTGTTAGATCTCCGTGTGTTATACCGTTGCTGTGTAGTCTACCTGCGTAAGTACCGAGAGTTTCGAAGATCTCTGCTAGTACATCATGTCTACCACTACGAATCAGTTCATCCATGTACTCTCTCAACCTAGTACCTGTAATGTACTCCATCCTGATTATGCAGTTCTCCACATCGACATCGTATATCGTGGGTGCTGGTACACCTAGCTTCCTAGCTTCAAACATTAGCTTAGCCTCTGTCACTGTTCTCGTTCTCCTGATGTAGTGATCGAGTTGAGGGTGCCTGTACCTCTTTGGTAGTCTCTGCTTACGAACAACGACTATGCCGTTCCAAAGCTCCTTGTAGAGTGTTGCTTCGGCACCTTTAGCTAATACCTCAAGAATCACAGCACTACCTCCTCCAGGGAATATCGACCTCATCTAATCTCCATCTCTGTCTAATACAGCTCTTCTCAATAGGAATCGTGACACCGTGCATATACGCTAGAACACCACACCAAGCTATCATAGCACCATTATCACCAGCATACTCTGGAGGTACTACATAGAACTCAGCACTGTGCTCTGCAGCTACATCCCTCAACATTTCCTGAAGTCTCTTACTACGAGCAACACCACCAGTCAATACCAGCTGCTTCTTCTTTGTATGAGCTAGCGCTCTCTCAGCTACCTCAGCAAGCATGGAGTACGCAGTCTCTATCAAGCTAAAACATACATCCTCAAGTCTCTCACCTTCTCTAACCTTCCTGAGAGCCATAGTCAGTAGACCTGAGAACGAGAGATCTTGACCCTTAACCACGTACGGTAGTGGAATGTACTTACTACCTCTCTCAGCCATCTTCTCGACATTGGGTACACCAGGTTGAGGTAGACCTACCTCCCTAGCAAATGCATCTATGCAATTACCTAACGCTATATCCAGGGTCTCACCGAAGACCCTATACCTACCATCCACAAACGCTGATACTATAGTATTTCCACCAGAAACATACACTACAAGTGGATCCTCAGCACCTGTCGTCAATCTAGCTATCTCAATATGAGCAACACAGTGATTAACAGGTACCAGCGGCTTCTTGAAGTATAGTGAAAGTGCTCTAGCAACTGTTGCACCTACTCTAAGGCAAGGACCTAGACCAGGACCTAGAGCAATAGCTATAGCATCGATCTCGTGAATTGAGAGACCTGCCTTATCTAGAGCCTCTTTAACTGCCCTATGCGCTACTGAGGAGTGATGTTCAGCAGCTTCTCTAGGGTGTATACCCTTCTCAAATGTGTACACGTAATTTACATTAGCTAGTATCTCACCTTCTGAAGTAGCTATACCAACACCGAAGGTATGTGCTGTTGACTCAATACCGAGTACAGTCACCTTCCTCTTCATGAGCTAGCACTTACCTACCTCTAGCTCTACCTCTCCCCTGCTCCTGAGTCTCAAATATGGTGAAACCACACTTACCACAGTGATGTCTCGGTACAGGTACCTTATGGTAAGCCATTATCGAACCACAGCGTGGACACTTCCTCCTAAGTAACCTAATCTTCCCTGTCTTGTAGTCGTACTCATACCACTTATGTACGTGAGCCACCATAGACATCACCTACCTACTTCCTACTCTCCTTAGCTTTCTTCAATTCTTGTAACTTAGCTTTTCTCTCTTCAGGTGGAAGGTTCTTGAGTCGTATGTGAAATGGTTCAATTTCTTCAGCTCTCTTGGGATCTCTATAAATGTGAATTTCAATTCTGCTCCTACCCCAACCAAATTCAGTCTGTATGCTCCTCACATACACAACCTCTAGAGGTACCTTGAATATCTCAGCAATTCTCCTCCTAACCTCGTACCTTTGAGGCGTACCCTTTGCGTGGTGATGTAGGTAGCCCGTGATCTCCTTCCTACCTATCAATGGATTGTTCCTTTCCTTAACAATCTCTAGCTTGATGTCATCACCTAGATCTATCACAGTTGATGACTGTTGAGACATCTATAACCCCACCGCTGTGAGGGAACTACAACATTTTAACTCTTACCATCTTGCTAAGTACCCTCTCAAAAGCTCGCTTAACAACGTTCGTAACTATGACAGCTACTAGAGCATTACCAAAAGGATCGCCATAACAAGCAACAGATCTAGTAGGTAACCTAAGCACTAGCGGTATGAGAGCAAGATCCTCTTCACCATGAATTAGCACAGTACCATGACCAATCTCGGTAACTCTATCAAGAGCCTCAAGCAATTGTTGACTAATGGTACTTGGTCTATTTATAACACTCAGAATAGGACTAGGTAGCTCAACATGGATTATCTTATTCATTCTCCTAACCCTCCGATCAACAATACAGACATCAGGTTTCCTAGGAGAATATCTCAAAAATTTTCAGTAACAGTATCACCGACAGTGCATAACATTGGTGAGTTCAAGTCCACAACTAATCTATTGACCTTCTTTACCGAGAATGGAGCTTCATCACTGATTACTAGTCCAAGAGGTTTCCTCAAGATAACCCTAAGCTCATCAGTTAATCTAAGCTCAAACACCATACACTACCTGACCCTGATAGCGTACATACCCTCCTTCGTAATGCCAAGTTTCTGAGCAATTTGAGAATTCTGAGGGTCCAAAATAATTATCAAGCCAGACCAATCATCACTGAAATCACTTGAACCACAGTTCGGACACTTAGTCACATCACTGGGTACAATAAGCTTACAATTCCTACAAGCCTTGTAACCAGATAATGGAATTCTCCTCCTACCAACCACGTAACCACCTCAAAATGGGGACATCCACATGAAATGAGTGAAACGGGGTTAAATTATTGCAGTAATGGCATTTTCATCACATAACCTATACCTGAAGGTTAGTAAATAGCAATCATGTCCTCAAAACCACGCTAACTACATTAAAACACATTGCATTAGTTCTTGCCACAGTAAGTGAGTACTTCATGACTTAGCTTTAGCCCTTAACTTACGTAGTTCCTCCTCGATCCACTCGAGTTTTCCTAGGAAGGGTTGTCTCATGGTTAAGCCAACTCTTATTGGTTCTGGTCTTGACGATGAACTTGGCATGCTAACTGAGACTATTCTAGCTCTAACCCTATCACCCTTACCGAGGACGTACTGTGTCTTCTCTCCAATTAGTGCTTCTCTACGTGGATCATTCCTAAATCTATCATCACCTATCTGTGATATGTGGAGCAGAGCATCTATGGGACCAATCCTCACAAATGCACCATAAGGTACAACACTAACTACTTCACCCTCAATAACTTCCTGAAGTTGAGGATAGTAGATAAGTGCATCGAATACTACCTTATGGTAGCTAGCACCATCTGTAGGCACTACCTTACCTACCTTAGATACCTTGATGTTTATGATAGCAACTACAATACCTAGCTCCTTAATTGCCTTGCCCTCATACTCACTCCTAATTATTTCCTTAGCAACCTTCTCAAGAGACTCCCTAAATCTCTCAGGTGGAATCCTAACAAAGTCCTCAATAGTGACTAATCTAAACATCTATTTCACCAAGCAACATACCACAGAGAACTCACTTATTGTACTTTTCTACCTTCTAGTACAGCTCGGTATCTATTTCAAGACCTTTCCTCTCAGCTCTGAAGTACACCGTAGGTATCGATAGTTCTCTCAACCTTTTCCTCAACCTAGTATCATTCGTAGCAACAACAACCCTTCCCCTATTGGCTAGAGCGAAGTTAATTATCTTCTCATCAACACCTAAACCAGGTATCGACGAGTCATCAACAACCTTACACCTAGACTTAGCAATCTCTAGAGCTAGTAGTGCTTGTCTCCTAACCTTAGGACCCTTCTCCCTAATCAGTCTCTCAAGCTCATCAATACTTGACCTCAGCATCACGTACTCGTGAGGTACCTCTAGAACTCTCTCAAGCTCATCAAACACGTCAATACCCTCAGCAACAGCCAGCATAACCATATTGGTATCGAGTACGACGAAGTACCTATGACTAGTCCTTGATGATGCCGTACCCAATTAACCTCCACCTACCAGCAATTTGCCTATTTATGACGACCTTAGAGCCAGTCTCAGCACATACAGGTCTACGAAGGTCGATGTAGATCTCATCACCCATGACGCTCCTCACAACACCTAGTGTAGTGGCTGTACCAGCAACAAGCATCAACACTTCACCCTTCCTAATCTTCTCAACCTTAGGTAACTCCCTCAAACCAACAACTCTCTCAAGTAAGTGAGTCTCCAACCTAAGACTGAACCTCGTAGGTGGTAGAGTACCTACCTTACCAGCTACATTACCGATAAGAGCATCAGCCCTAGTCAGTGCTGGATCAAGGTCAGTACCGATACCGACGAGAGTACCTGGACCAATCTCCTCAACGAACATATCCTCAACCTTGATGCTCAGTACCTTAGCGTACAGCGGCTCATACCTGACCTTACCATGCTCAATAACCCTTATACCTGGCCTAATCTCTATCTCATCACCAACCCTAAGCTTACCCTGAATCAAGCAACCACCAATGACACCACCCTGAAGATTCTCAGGTGGTGTACCTGGCTTATTCACATTAAAGGACCTAGCAATGAGGAATCTCGGTGGCTTAGACTCGTCCCTCTTCGGAGTCGGTATCCTCTCCTCAATAGCCTCAACAACAGCATCCACATTAACCTTGTGTAGTGCTGATGCAGGTATTATAGGCGCATCCTCAGCCCAAGTACCCTCAATGAACTTCTTAATCTGCTGATAGTGCTTAAGCAACTTATCCCTATCAGCAACAACATCGATCTTATTCTGAACAATGACTATGTTTCTAACACCCATTATGGTGAGAGCCATGAAATGCTCATACGTCTGTGGCTGTGGACAGGGCACAGTCGCATCTATGACAAAGAGCACACCATCCATGAGAGTTGCACCAGCGATCATAGTAGCCATCAACGTCTCGTGACCAGGAACATCAACTACAGATACCTTCCTCACAAACTCAACCTCAGAACCACAGTGAGGACACCTACCATCCCTCAACATAACGTGAGTAAGGTAGCACTGAGGAGGAGGACACCTAGGACACTTGTAGATCGTGATATACGCGTAACCAAGCTTCATAGTGAGACCACGCTTAAGCTCCTCACTATGACGAGCAGTCCAAACACCAGACAACGCCTGAACCAACGTAGTCTTACCGTGGTCTACGTGACCCCCTGTACCTATGATACACACAGGCAACGTCTGTTTGCTCATACCGATCACCTAACTCCGAACTCCTTAGACTTCTTATATGCTCTAGCTAAATAACTTTCATAAACTTTACCTTAGAGGAGATAATCAGTGTAACCACGTAGAAAGCGTGATTGTAAAAGTCCTGAAAGTCCCTGTAACTGAAAACGACTTGAAAAGAAGCTGAATAAGAAATCAGAAATCTCACATGAAAGCAACCAGACAGGTATCAGCAAATTACTTCATTTAGAAAGCAACAGAGAAAAGGCTCTCTGATGTTCTAACCCAAACATCCCAAATGATGCTCCAGTGTCAGCATTTACTCCTGAGTCAAGAACTTTATCGCCTCCTCCAACTTCACTACCTTATCTTGGTCAACACCCATCTTCCTCATCTCTTCAAGTAACCTGTATAGAATGCCTACAGTTGACCTGCTAACACCAAAATAAAGTCTATACACTACACCATCCTTCGCCTTCTCCTCATACACCCTAACATTGGTTATACCAATATCCCTAAGCTACTCAGTAGCTTTCTCAATGTTCTCCCTAACCCGTGTTTTGTAGTATATCTGAACAAATCTCCTCCTGCTATGTCTCGTCACTATCAATCGATTCAATAGGTCAATTATTGACTTGAGTACTACTTCTCTCGAATGTCGCTTTATCTGAAATCATGAGGAAATAGCTAAGTACCTTGATGTTGTAGGTGAGTAGCGGAGTAGTATGGAGAGACTGTGCTCTGTATCTCCATTGCATCAATCCACTCCTGGTATTGGTAGTAGAGTTGAAATTTCATCAGGACCATTATCTGCAAGCACTGTAGTAGCTATGGCTATCCCTCAATTACTGCACGTTGTTTTGCTAAGGAGTAAGTTACAGGAGGTAGAGAGTGATTTGGAAGTAATGGTACGGTACTTGACTGATGATGAACCTCCTACAGCATTTCGCGAACTTTACTCTAAGCTTTGCGAGCTAGGACTTGATGATGCTGATGCGAGGTTTGTATACGCAACTCTTGTTTCTGCTTATGTTGGGTTGAAATTGGCTAAGCAGTATTTTGAGGAACGTAGAGAGGAAGAGGGTACTAGAGAGGTCTCTCTTGCTGAAACTCTACTGCAAAAAGCCTTAGCTACACTATATAGGTACAAGGGAGTGGATAGGGTGAAGAAGCTCCTAGAGGAGTTACAGTCTAAACACATCCCAACTCATTCTGGAGAATCAAGTGTTAATTTCAAGGTCTTCACAGGGGCTGTGCACCATGCTCGATTACATAAGCTAATTCCTGTTCTCATACTATTGGCAACTAGGTGAAGGATTATGGAGTTGGTACCTGTTGAGTGGAAGGTACTTTCTGAGGAATGGGGTCGCTTTCTTCTTGTTGATGGTACTGAACTAGGTTTAAGACTCGTAGTTAGTGACATTGGATTAGACTCAAAAACACTTGACAGACCACTACCAAATCTTAGTCTAAGCAGTAGCCTATTGATGAGAGTACGTAGTCCACAGGAATTACGTGAACGTGTTCGAGAAAAACCTGAGATTTCTCGAGACTTAAGACCGGAGCAGATTCCAGATCTAGAGATCATCGGAATAGAGAGAATCGAAGCTCGTCCAGTTTCACGATACGTAATTTACTACCGAGATCGTGAAATTGTGATAGAGGTAGAACCACACATCTCTGCAATTGCTCGTACACTAAGTTACAGAGATAGGATTGGTAATCCCCTGTACATTGTGTGGTGGGATCCAGCTTTGAGAGTCTTGAGTGTTAAGAAGAAGAACGTGAAGTAGAGATGATATGAATAGCAGTGAAGATGCTAAGCGAGAGCGCTACACTCACTACATCGAGGTATTTAGTGAGCATATAAAACATGCGGAAGAAAGATTAAAAGTAGGTGATTACCTAGATGCAGCGGAAAAGGTATGGGGAGCATTTAGTGCCTTAATCAACTACTACTCACTCAAGCACTA
>CAZYGV010000057.1:0-7239 GCA_964647155.1 uncultured Thermoproteales archaeon
ATGACAGGTAGACCCAGCTGAATAGTGAGTTAACTAAAGATGACCAAATGACTAAATGACTGTACGAGGCGAACTCTATCCCTTAGCTCTTTCACTCTCTATTTTTTCCTACTCTCCCTCTTCTTTTCTACCTACAGGTTTTCCCTTTGCTTTAGGCATAAAAACCCGTTCTGTACAACTCCTTTGAGGACATGTGCATGTGCGTCTTTCTACATGTCAAGGATGTTCGATCTGATGAGTATGTGGGTAGGGAAGTAGCGTTAAGAGGTTGGGTCTATAGATTGAGGACATTAAAGGACTCAACCTTTATCTTGCTACGTGATTCTACAGGTATTATTCAGTGTGTCGTTAAGAGGGATTCTCCTCACTTCGAGTTATCTAGGAAGTTGACGATTGAGTCTTCGGTGAAGGTTTGGGGGGTTGTTGCTAAGGATCCTAGAGCACCAGGTGGTTACGAGGTTCGAGTTACTAAGCTCGAGCCGGTTCACATAGCAGAAGCCTTTCCCATAACTGAGTCAGCTGCGAGAGCTGATTCGGAGATACTACTTGACCTACGTCACTTATGGATTAGGAGTAGAAAGATGACATCAATACTTAAGGTCAGGAGTACTGTGTTTGAAGCAATTCACGAGTTCTTCAGATCTAGAGGTTTCTATGAGGTTCACTGTCCTATCTTTGTTACAGCTGCTGTTGAAGGTGGAGCTACATTATTCCCAGTTAAGTACTTCGATAGAGAGAATGTATACCTCACACAGAGTGCTCAGTTCTACTTAGAGGCCTTGATCTATAGCTTGGAGAGAGTGTACACGGTAGCTCCATCCTTTAGAGCTGAGAAGTCGAGAACTAGGAGACACTTAACTGAGTTCTGGCATGCAGAAGCTGAGGTTGCTTGGGCTACACTTGATGATATAATGAGGGTGGAGGAGGAGTTAATTCACCATATCATTAGGAGAGTACTCGAGAGGAATCTCGAGGAGCTATCGTTACTGGGTAGGAGGGTTGAGTACCTTGAGAGAGTGAAACCACCTTTTCCAAGATTATCGTACGATGAGGTCATTGAAAGACTTCAGAGGAAGGGGTTCAACATTAAGTGGGGTGATGATTTGGGAGCTGATGAAGAGAGGGAGTTGACAAAGGACTTCGAGACACCGATATTCGTTGTTGGATATCCAGAGACTTGTAAAGCATTTTACCACAAGAATGATCCTGAGAGACCTGAGATCACTCTATCAGAGGATATGTTAGCTCCTGAAGGTTATGGTGAGATAATTGGTGGTGGTCAGAGAATAGATGATGCGCAGGAACTCATAGAGAAGATCAGGAGATTTGGATTGAATCCAGAGGATTACCAGTGGTACATCGACCTGAGACGATATGGTTCAGTACCTCACTCAGGATTTGGTCTCGGAGTAGATAGACTAGTTATGTGGATCTGTGGACTTGACCACATTAGAGACGCCATACCGTTTCCAAGGGATATTCGCAGAGTATATCCATGACTCAAGTCCTCAGAGTACTGATAACAGGTACACCAGGTACAGGTAAGACAACCGTAGCTAAGAAGCTATCTCAGGTACTGAATGCTGAGTATGTTGATGTCGGTAGGTTTTGTCTCAACCATAACCTCTATGTGGAGTACGATACCAGGAGAGATACCTACGTAATTGATCTTGAAAGAGCTAGGAGTGAGCTACATGAGTACTTAGCTAAGCTAAGTAGAGTAGTCATTGATACTCACATACCATCAATAATACCTCCTGATCTAGTAACACACATCTTTGTACTGAGACTACATCCTCTTGAACTAGTTAAGAGACTTAAAGCTAGGTACGGTAGTAAGGAGGAGAAAATTGCTGAAAATGTACTTGCTGAGTATATCGGTGTCATAGCTAATGAGGCTAGGTCATGGTTTAGCTCGGAGAAAGTTTTCGAGATTAACGTCACTGGTCTCGATGTTGATACGGTATGCGATATAGTGCTCGGTATAGTCAGTGGTAGTATAGATCCAAGTCTATATAGACAACAAATAGATTGGTTACTAGACGAAAGTGAAGAGCTGACTCAATTGATTATAGAATGCGAGCGAATACTGGGTCGAAGTAACAACAGTACTTTTAGCGGAAAAGTTTCACCACAGTAGATATCCCTACTTGAGACCTTCTTTATCACCAATATTGACCTAGAGCCACTATACTGAGTGAAATAGGTGTAGTACTGGTCATGGAGCGTAGTACAATATAGTACAATATTCGATGCTACTAGTAAGTTGATGTAGATTCTATGCGGTTTACTTGTCTCTACTACAGCTATGGGACACTCAAGAGGAAGTATATTACTTAACACCTTAACTATCAGGTTCAGTAATAATCCATAGCTAAAGTACTTCTCTACCCTAGCTAGTATAGTAATTTCATCGCTTTCGATAGTTAGGGTACTGTCCCTGGTACATACTCTAAATGCTAGAGGATTCAGTATTAACAACAGACTACTCCCATTTGACCTTAGTAATATCCTATTGTGCTGTATTTTGTAGTCCATGTGTAATCCCATTAATAGTTTGTGATCTATTGTGAAATACGAGGTTTAGTATTTATGACGTGCTCTGAGGATTTCATCACTGTTCCTAGGTGGGTTCTTGAGAAGTTGATTAGATATGCAATGATGTTCTGTATGGATAGATGTCCTGAAGGTAGAGATCCAGAGACTTGCTACATAATTGTGCAGTTGTGTAAGGAACTTGGTATACCGTACCCACCTTGCTACCGCGAATATGGTGGGTTCTCTCTTGAATATCTAAGGAAGTTACTTGAGGATATTGAAAGGAGAAGGGGTAGAAGCATTGATGAGTTCCTAGTTGAAATCGAGAAGAGGGGTATTAGGTGTCTTGAGGATAGAGTAGACTATATGGAAGCTCTCTTTCTACTGAAGATTATGGAGTGTATTAAGAAGAATCCAAGAATTGTCTACAGATCTGAATGATCTTCGGTATTGGGTCCTCCAGTACATCACTTATCTTTGGTAACTCTTCTCGATAGTATTCCACATGTTCGACTATGCTAAGAACCTTCTTCACAACTTCGTAGGGATTGAAGCACCAATAAAGTGGATACCCTCTCGATGCTACAAACTTTCTAACTTCGAAGTCTTGTGGAAATACTGTGATTGCTGGTGTACCTAGCAGTGCTGCTTCTGTGGCTACGGTTCCACCACCTGAAATAACAACTATAGCATACTTACACAGAGATAGCGTATCCACGGGTTCTTTCGGGATAACTACCCTCTTTAACTTCTCCAGGTATTGAACTTGCTCTGAGTATCTAGGTATTGCAAGTATCTTCACGTTGCTAGGAAGCTTTTCAGAGAGGAGATGAAGTACCTGATCTACTCCAGTTACATCATGTGCACTGTAGTAGGAAGCTAATGTTTCACCCGTTCTAACGAGAACATACCTAAACTCCTCTAAACCCAATTTAGACAACTCATTCGGATCAACTCTATGTCTTAAAATCCATGCAACCTCGAAGACTCCATCAAAGTACTCAATAACTACATCACACCTAGGTAAAGCATACGATAACCGATCGGTAGTAATACACTTTGGTAGTAGCAGTGCATTAGCCAGTGGTATTGTTAGCTTACAGACATAGTATGAATGGGGGGTATCTACAAGTAGTAGAATCGGTTTACCCAGTCCAAAAGCTACTCTAACACCTTCTGGTGAACACATGGATATGTGGATCCTAGTTCCTGAGCTAGAGATTAAGTCAACTAGCTTTAGCACTCTCTCAGCATATGCTCTCAATTTACCCTCTCTGGTACCCCCACCATACCTCCCAATACACACGTACTTTACACCATACTTCTCCAGTATGTACCTGGTACAGTCATGCTCTCTACAGGTCACAAGTACCTTACCACCTAGCTCATGATATAACACGGATGCCATTCTAGCATGCTTCGGTGTGAGTGCATCAAACCATAGATCAGGACTCATACTCTACACCACATATGTCACTACCAGTAAAGCTATTGAGATTAAAAATATGGAAATCCATAGCTTAAAACTCCACTTCAGTACCCTCCAACCATCAAGTGGTGGTATTGGTAGTAGGTTGAAGAATAGGATTAGAGAATTAATCCATGCAATGAACCATAGTAAGAAATTCCCTAATACTACGTACAGTGTTGTAGTTGCGAGTGCAAGTATGAGATTTATCGTGGGACCAGCAATAGCAATTAAACCTTCATCTCTCCTAGGTATGGGGTACCAAGAGAAGACTGCTACGTAACCTGTAGCGATGATCTTAAACGGTAGAAGTATGCTTATGAGGGATAATAGCGCTAGCTTCTTAGATAACATGTACCTAGCTGGGTAACCTAACTTCATAGCTACGTACTTGTGAAGAAATTCGTGAGGGACTAAGGATATGGTAACCACAGTAATTACGTATAGCAAGAGCTTTGGATTGGATAGTACCGTCACTAGCGATAATATTGGCTGTCTATACATACCTGAGGAGAATATGAGGATCGTAATCGCTAGTGCCACAACCAAGTCTTTAATCTCATCCTTAGTAAACACGCAAACACCTCAGTAACACACCTAGGTAGACCCTAATTAAGGTGTTATTCCTCATAAAGTTGTATGTCGACTACCCATAAGCTGACATGTAGGTACTGTATTGTAACCTCAAGGGTCGATCCTGCTTCAGATACAGTACTGAAAAAATTAATTGAGATATCTAAGTTGAGGAATACAGGTACCTACCTATTCGGTAATGAAGTCTATAAGGATCCTGATGAAAGATTCTACGTGATTTCTGTTTCCGACGACTTACTGTACGTCGATTACCTAGAAAACTACATAGTGACACAACTGTTCATCTTCGTTAGTAGACACGAATCAGCTAGTAGAAGACCGAGTTTACTAACTCACGTACCTGGAAATTGGACTGATGAAGCTAGGTATGGCGGTAGACCTCGTTCAGTATGTATTGCACCACCTTCAAATATGCTTGAAGCCCTTCGTACTCTACATAATCTGAGCAGAGAATTTGGTCTTGAGGACTGGTCTGTAAGTTATGAAGCAACACACCATGGGCCATACCTCGAGGCAACTCCCGTAATGTTCATAGAAATTGGTAGTAGCGAAGAGGAGTGGAGGAATGAGAAAGCAGCTGAGGTACTTGTTCATGCTATTGAGGCAGCTATTGAGGCAAAACAGGTTAAGCATGTGGCTGTAGGCATTGGAGGACCACACTACGCACCTAAATTCACTTCAATAGCGCTTAGAGAGGAGATTGCATTTGGGCACATAGTTCCGGAGTATGTACTTGAGGGAATTAGTAGTAATGAAATTGTTATGGCAGTTAAGAGATGTAGTGAGGTTGTCACTGAGATTATCTTTGATTGGAAGGGGATTAAGGGTGGTTTAAGAAAGAGGTTATATGAAATTGCTAACGAGCTAGGTAAAGTACATGGATTTACTGTCATTAAGAGATGAGTTACACCAAGTATGGTATTCTCCTTTCCTCTCTTCTCTCTTCTCCAGGTCTTGTAAATGATGTTAGGAAAATCTTAGGTAACTTATCCTCTCTAAGTAGCTTATACATGTAGTCTCGGTACTCTGAGGTGTGCTTTATATCGAACTCAATAAGTTCTTCCGCTATCTTTAGAATTTCTTCACTAAACTTCTTGAGTAGTTCTTTAGGCATTAGAGACATTATTTGCGAGGATTGAAGCCACTTCTCAAGTTCGTACAGGTTCTGTTCTATGTACATGCAGGCTAGTTGTGCTGAGAGGAGAAGTGATAGTCTGTCGCCTTTATCAATAGATCTAAGACTTTCTTCTAGAATTTTCTTCATCTCTTTCTGTGCCTCTAGATTCCTCTCTATGAGTCTAAGTAGCTTCCTAACGGACATGCCAGATATGCTAGATTCGAACATGTTTATCGCCTAACTCAACTCTACTCTAGGGATGTATGTATATAAACCTTAGCTCAGAAGGTGTTCTCTCATCGAGTTTAACAAATCCAAATCTTACGAACTGAATTCTAGCACCTACCTCTAGCTGTTTTACGGAGTCCTCTGCAAGACCACGTACTGTTTTGAGATTCATACCTTCAGGAATTACAACAAATACCTCTACACTGTAGGCTGGGTGAACCCACTGAATTATTGGTGGTTCAAACTTCTTTACCTCACTTACATCCTTGCTATGATATCTAGCTCTAACAATATCTTGACCTACTTCGAGTATCGTTACATTACATAGCTCCATTAACCTAACTATCGACCTCACTTTTATAATCTCTAGATCGCTTCTAGAAATGTAGAGTGTTAGCTCATTGTTCTCTGGTCGAAGCTTTAGAACTCTTGCACCCCTATCAGTTCTCGTGGGATGCCTCTTCAGTACTGCTTCGAGTTCACTAGGTACATCCTCAATAACTAACTTCACGGGATCTGGTACAAACATATACCTATCTGCTTGTGGATCAAGTATCTTCTTATTTATTGAGAAGAGATTTTCGAGACTTATTGATGCATCAGTTGACTTTATCCCAACGTCCAAGATTATTCTCCATATAGTCTCGGGTAAGATACCTCTTCTCCTTAAACCAGCTAAAGTAGGTAATCTAGGGTCATCGAATCCCGTGAAGAGACCTCTTTCAATACCCTCTCTAATCTTTGACTTACTGAGTACGGTACCCTCTAGCTTTAATCTACCAAAGTGAATTGCTTCTGGGTACTTCCAGCCCATATACTTGTAGATGTACATTTGCTTAACTGTATTGATACTATGTTCTTGAGCCCTCAAGATATGTGTTACACCCATTAGGTGATCATCTATTGCACAAGCAAAGTTGTATGTTGGCCACATCCAATATCTTAGAGCTCTGTTCCTACCATATCTATGAAGTAGGTATGGGTGAGGGTACTTCTCAGGATCTACAATCCTAAAGGCAACCCAATCTCTGACTGATGGATCTGGGTGACTTAGATCTGTTTTCACACGTAGTACGGCATCACCTTCATCTAATCTATCCTTACCTGGAATTACAGGTTGCCCATTCACTAATCTATCCCATAGCTCAAGATTCTCCTCAATCATTCTATTCCTACACGGACAAGCAATTCCCTTGTCTCTATATTCCCTCCACTTCTCAGCTGGACAAGTACATACGTAAGCTCCTCCCAACTCAATTAACTTCTTCGCATAGTTGTAGTATATCTCCAACCT
>CAZYGV010000058.1:0-7184 GCA_964647155.1 uncultured Thermoproteales archaeon
ATTCACTAGGTGGAATCGCTGCTTTCCTAAGGTTTAAGATAAGGACCTAAATAGCGAAACCAAGTAATCTCTTACGTATAGCTGGATCGGTAGAAGCAAGTGACTTAATGTACGGTTGGATTGGTTCATTACCCGGTAACTCAAGCTTAAGGTAGACCCCTGTCCTTCCAATCCTATCTCTCCTAGTCAGAACGTAAATCCTCTCACGTACAATATCTAGTGAGACACCAAGTCTCTCAGCAACCTCTATCTCCCTCCCAATGATACTACTCTCTATGTGACCTCTATCCGTTGGCTCAATGAGCATCAACCTCTTATCAACTCCGGGTACCCTCATGTTACAAAGTAACTGCTCATAAGTGAGTTCCCCACCGAACTTGTAGAACTCCCTCTCACGTGGCCTAAGCTCTGTTAGAGGAAATGTCACGCAAATTAGCTCATCCAGATATATGTGGGCCTTAATCACGTGTGTTGGAGTAGCTTGTACAATAGCCTTCTTAATTGGCTCGAAACCACCATTCTCCAATGCAATTTCAACAATTGATGGGTTAACTACGTATGGAATTACTATATCGATATCGCTATCAGGTCTCACATCGCCTCTAGCAATTGAGCCATGGACTATAGGCTCTAAACCATGTTGCTTCAGTACCTTCATAATCTCAAGTGCCTGCCTACGCTTCTCGCGCAGTATCTCCCACCTAGTCTCGTCATAAATCACTTCACGAGCGTCAGCAAGATACACAACCTTCCTACGACGACCCACTACTACTCACCTCACGAAGCAATCTGTTGACTCTTTCAAGAGCTTCAAGCCAAACCAGCACCTCTCTACCAACCTCAATTCTCTCACCAGGAGAGAACTTACCCTCTCTCAAGCTACGCACTAGATCACTCAGGAGATTAGTTATAGTATCCCTAAGCTCCTCTAGAACAGCTGAAGTTAAGACACTACGCTCCTCAAGATCACTCTTAACAATGAATACCCTCTTACCACACCTAACACAGTACACTTCACCAGACTTCAACCTAAGCAATGGTGTACCACAGACAGGACATGAATAGGCAAGTAACGTAGCACCAGCCTTAACGAGTTCAGCCATCTTCTTCACAACATCACTACTCCTCTCGCTCATGTACATCACCTTTCCTCAATAGTTCAACATATCTCTGACCACATTTTTCACAAACCCATACAACAATAGTCCCTTCTTCACCACTAGCATTAGCTACCGAAAGAGGTTTTAATACCGTACCGCAGATCTCACAGTACCTAACACTAAATCCCCGCAGCACAACCTCCACTAAGTAATCTAAGTGCTTCTCGACATAGTGCTTGAGCTGAGTCGTTATACCATGTCTCTTAGACCTATATGGAATCTCCTCACCACATAGAATACACCTACCATCAGCAACAGAACCATATGCGAGAAACTCATAGAGCTTACTATGTGCTGGATCATCACAAGATGCTATGTGATCAGCCAGCACATCCCACCTAGATGTAGTGAAGTTACATCCAGGAACTGGGCACTTCTTCTCCTGCAATGTACTCACCTACGACATGATTCTACTCGAGGGAGTAAATAAGGTACTTGACCATGACGAAATGTACTACAGTTCACAGTATACCTAGCTGAAGCTCAATAGCTGTCAATACACGAGCTACAACAACCCAGGCATCTAGCGCCTCTGGATATATCGAATACACCTCGTGAGCTAACCTATAGGTCTCCTCTCTAAAGCTACCTGCCTGAAAAGCACCAATCATGACAGCTGGTCTAGAGTAAGACAGCACCTTCTTAGCTAGTTCAGTAGCACTAATTCGTTCACCTCGCTCATCGAGTAGAAACACCTTATCAGGTTTAAGCTTCATCAGTAGTTCACTCAAAGTCATCTTCTCAAGTGTTAGAAGAGGTTTCTCACTCTCAGGAGGTACCTTCCTAACCTCAAATAATTGCTCTATCAACCCACAGAACCTCAGGTAATGTCTTGGTAATCGTGTCTCGGGATTTATCCAGATCACGTAGTCGCTGTACGTATGTACATAGACCTCGAGGAGACCTCTCTTGTTAAGTGGTGAACCCAGCGCCTCGAGAAGACAAAAGTGCACAATATCAGGTCTTCCTCTCTTGTGCAGATCTGGTAGCTTCTTAGCAGCTTGGTAGTGGAATGAGAGATCAAATAGTATGAATGCAGGTGGTTTTGATCTCGTCTTAGAGTGTTTCCTCACAAGTGGGTGCGACCAGATCTCTCTAGGTATCGTCTCTAGTGCGGCTTCAACAAGTAGTAGATGTAGCTTAAACTGATTAACACCCATAGAGCTACTGTTCTTAGCTATGTCTTGTAGTGAAGACATAAGGGATCTAGCTATTCAACGGATTTCGAGATTATTTAGCCTAGCCCATGAAATGCTGCGTAGAGGTGACGTAGCTCTAGTTAGGAGGTACGTATATCTGGCGACTAGAATAGCTCAGAGATGCAGAATCAAGCTCCCAAGGAGATATCAAGTACTCGTATGTAAGAGGTGCTACATGTTGCTAATTCCCGGTAGGACATGTAGTGTCAGGATACGTGGTAGCTATATCATCAAGAGATGTTTATTATGTGGCAATGTCATTAGGACAAGAGTCAAGTAATTGTCCAATAACCCTGACCATTAGAGTACTTTAGCTAGTACCTCCCTACACTCAGCAATTAACTTCCTAACCCTCTCAACAGCTTCTTTCAAAGCATCTTCAGGTCTCTTACTCTTAGTCTTCACATACACACGAGCAACGCCACGTAGGGGATGATCAATATCGTAGTAAGCTATCTCGACATCAGGATCCTCCAGTAGCGCAGTGGTGATGAGATTTAGTAGAGTATGCGTCTCACCTTCTACCTCGAGTAGTAACTTCCTCTCATTCTTTTCTAGAACCTTCACCACTAACTTTCCCATGAATAAGCTCCCTCACAGTACTTATCGCAGAACTCAGTTCCTTACCCAATATAACCCTTACCTCACCATTAGGTAATTCAACTTCCCTCAACAACCTCAACTCACTTAACTCCTTAATAGCCTTATCAATCTCCTCAACACTGTAGTTCTTAGCGAGAATGTAGTAAGCAACCAACTTCTTAGCTGTTGGAGCTAAGTTAGATGTACTGAGGTTGTAGTACACTTCAGAGATCTTCCTTGCTAGATCCTGAACAACATCGACAGTAGCATCAGTCCTAATTGAACCACCCTCAATCTTAGCTCTGTAACCCTTAACCTCAAGTACCTGAATCAAGAGATCTACAGGTATAGCAACTCTTAGACCTGCTCTCGAGAGTACGTGAGATATAGGGTATGTATACAAACCTCTAAAGTCACGAGTTAACATCCCACGTATATACTTCACAATATCTCTAATCTCGCTCTCGGCTGCACGTATCATATCCTTAGTACCGTATATGTAGATCTCGATGGTATTCAATCTAGACTGAATCCTGATAGTAGCGCTCTTGACCCTAGCTGTAATCTCTTCAAGTAGCATCTCCTGCTCAGCAGTACTCGATACCTTAACAACTAGCTTCTTAATGGGCATGACTACACCAAGTACATAGCGGAGATCTTCCTCTTAAAACTAAGTCTACAATTTCGACACTGAAGCAGTGTACCGTGTCTATATAGTGGCTGGTGGCAGAAAGGACAAAACGCTAGGATAACACCTAGGTCTCTACCCTTTATCGTTAGTAGGTACGGTGGTCCATGTCTTGAGATTACTTTAGCGCGAATGTAATCACCAATCCTAACAGCATCGTATATGGACCTAATGATGGTCTCAGAAACCTGTGATATGTGGAGTAGACCCGTAACGGTAACCTCGTATCTAGTACCCCCCTCCTTACCTAGTATCCTGGTAACTGCTACAGTATCCTTTATCACCGACATTACCTGACCATACACAACATCGTTATACATAGGTAATCTAGTGCACTTAGGTACAGGCTCGACAGCAATCAATCTTCTACTGAGATCCTTCTTCACAATACCCACGACTGAGGAGTAGATGTTACCATCCTCCTCGTACGCGTAAGGATAAGAACCACTGTACGGCATGAACTCCTCGATAACAGCAATTCTCTCACCTGGCAATGCAATCTTCTTCTCACTCTTCATCAACTAACACCTCTCAGCTCTAATAACATCAACTAACACGATATGCTTCCTCTTCTCATGATGTGGAAACATGGCGAAAATAGGGTACTCTACTGTTCGCAGGATAATCGCTCTAAAATTATACTTTTCTATAACCCTAAGCACATAGTCACGAGTACTCGCTTTATGCATCGTGTACACAACATCAGCCAACTCCATAGCCTTAACCAAGAACTCTACATCAGCACCCCTCCTGTGAACACCAAACGGAGGATTCTGAAACACAGTATCAAACCTCCTCACCAAATTTAGACACCTAACATCACACTGAACAAAGCTAACAACACCATCTAAACCCTTAGACCTAGTGAAGTCACGAGCAACTCTAAGAGCAACCCTATCTACATCAACACCAACAACCACATCAGCACCCAACAGAGCAGCACCATAGGCAAACCTACCAGTACCGCAACCAAGATCGAGAACCCTCCTACCCTCAACATCACCAAACTCAACACAAGCACACCAAAGAACATCAGCAACGATGTAAGCCGGAGTAGTATACTGCTCAAGCTCAATACGAGGACAGGGATGAGGAGGAACCTCCTCAATCAACCTCTCAAGAACTTTCTTCCTCAACCTACCAACCATGAAGGAACCCCAAAGACATCACTAAACCTATACCCGGAAACAGATCGAGAAACCAAGTACTTAACCTCACCTAGATTCAGCAAGACCTTAAACCTCAACCTATCAACATCATCAAGACCCAACCTAGGACAAGCAGTATTGACATACACATCGTAAGGTAGCTCGTCAAGAACCTCGAGAGGAACATCATCGAAAACCAGGAGATCAACCCTCACACCACGTAACCTAGACCTAAGGAAATCCCTAACCCTAACCGCTAGAGCAAACCTACACTGACCAAACTTCCTCGAAACAACAACACCAACCCTCTTAAAACCACGAGAAAGCAAATCCACCAACCTACTCAACTTAATACCAATCAACCTCCTAACAACAGAACTAACATCAAGAAACCTCCTAGAGTGAGGATCATACTGAATAACGGGAACATCACCATCAAAGACACAGAAGAAACCAACACCAAGAAAGTAACCACCAGAAACAGCAACAACACAGTCAATAGACCCTCTGAACTGACGAAGATTAACAACCTCACAACCAAGATAAGTAACACGATCACAAACAACATCAACACCACAAGACCTAAGAACAGAGACCAAGTACCTAGCAAGAGGATAGTACTGCTGAGTACAGCATACGAGAACCCTCCTAAAACCACGATCACGAACAACCTCAACAACATCCTCACAGCAAGCACCTACATCAAGATCGTAGAAATAGGGAGCAAAGACAACGGGAACATCACCCAACCAAACAACCTGAACACCCCCCTCACAACCAAACCACCAATGACCAACGTGGAGAACAGCATCACAACCAAACAACCTACACTCATCAACAGCAACATCACAAGGACCCCAACACGAAGAACCACTAACCACAACATCAACCCCCCGCTCACCCAAGAAATCACACCAAGAATCAAGCACATCACCACGAAGACCAGGAGCACACTGAAGCAAAACACGAGAAACACCCAACCCCCTAAGAACATCAACAACCTCAACCAAAGATAACCCTGGTAAGCTCATCAACAACCTCCTCCTCACAACGACCACTCTCAACCAACTGAAACTCAGCAAAACCCTCCTTCCTCAAACCCCTACCCAACCTAACCTGACAAAGCTCAACACCCCTCCTACAGGGATGAGTAACAATATCTACGTAAGCCCTCACAAGAGCAGCAACAGTAGCCTCATGAAGCACAATACAGGTACCATCCCTCAAAAACAACACAAACCTAAGATGCTTATGACCCCTAGGAACACCAGCGAGAACCCTCAAAACATCCTCATTCCTAATCAACAGCAAACCCATACACAACACCAACACAGCAACAGCAGAAAACCCTAATCAACTTAACCACAGAGAATCAGCACGTGGAATCCACATCACTCAATCAGCATGGCTGCAACATCATCACCAACCAAGAACACGAGAGAGGGAAGTATTTAACCTCAAACACATACCAGACAAAAGCGATGACAGAACGAGACATAATTGAGAAGTGCAAGCAAGCAGCAGCAAGAGAAGCACTCAAGTACATACAGGACAACCAAGTAGTTGGACTAGGTTCAGGATCAACAATGAAGTACTTCGTCAAGTACCTAGCAGAGAAGGTAAGGAGAGGAGAGCTAAGGAACATAGAGGTAGTACCGACATCACACGACATAGAGCTACTAGCAACAGAACTAGGACTCAAAGTAAGACAACCACAGCACTACCAAGAAATAGACATAGCAGTAGACGGAGCAGATGAAGTAGATCCCGAACTAAACCTACTCAAGGGAGGAGGAGCAGCACTAACAAGAGAAAAGATCGTAGACTCCATGGCAAGACAAGTCATAATCATAGTAGACTACAGGAAGCTAGTCGATAGACTATGTACGAGACACCCACTACCAATAGAAGTACTACCACAAGCAGTAAAGTACGTAATGAAGAGAGTAAGCGAAGTCATACCCTGCAAAGACATGAGACTAAGAGAAGGAACCGGGAAAGTAGGACCAGTAGTGACAGACAACGGAAACCTCATACTAGACATAGAGCCACAAGAACCAATACCACCACATAGAGTAGAGGAGCTAGAGACCACACTCAAGACCATAACAGGAGTAGTAGAGGTAGGACTCTTCCCAAACAAACTAGTCACGAGAGTAGTGGTAGCACACCCAGATAAGGTAACTGAACTCGAAAAGAAGTGATCAGTGGGGCGGAAGGGACAACATCACCAAAATCAGCTCGGCTGGACTCATCACCAAGAATAAGCCAAGAAGAGCGAAAACAAAATATTTTCCCCATATAAAGACGTTAGTTGAGGGTTCTCAAGAGCCGGGGTAGCCTAGCCTGGTAGGGCGCCGGACTCATAATCCGGAGGGCGTGGGTTCAAATCCCACCCCCGGCACCA
>CAZYGV010000059.1:0-7016 GCA_964647155.1 uncultured Thermoproteales archaeon
ACACTACCTGCTAACTTACCTATACCAGCACACAGGACGTTGTGCTCATCGAAGATGTCGTACTTGAAACTCTCGTACTTCTCTAGGTGGCAGTGTAGTCCCCAGCTAATTGGTCCTAGTATTCCCTTGACCTTCTCCTCACGTATATTGAGGTTAGTGACGTCTATTACCAGCACCTTGCTTTCAAGGTTCTCTAGCTTCATGGTCTACTCCTCAAAGCCTAGAACCTATGTAAGGGGATTTTAGTGTTTCTAAGCTTAGGCAGTAATTGCTTTTGGTGTTTGTTTTTCAAGGATTTCGACTAGCGTACGGGCTAGTAGTGGTATATCTTCGAAGTTCTTTGCAGTTATGATGTTGTCCGATACTTCGACCGAACTATACGTAACCTCAACACCATTCTCCTTCATTATGTACACTAAATCTGTTGTAGGTAGTACAGTTGCTCTCTTTCCTTTCAGTATACCTAGTCTAGCTAGGAGAGCTGGCCCTGCAAGAGCTGTAGCTATTATCTTTCTCCGCTCATTAAATAGCTTAATCATCTCGAGTAGGTTGCTTAAACCGTGACATGGTTTCCTGTACTTTATCTTAGCTGGTTTCTTCCCGGTCACGATGTAGTAAAGTCTATACCCTCCCAGTATCACTAGTGCATTGCCTTCATCCACTAACTTGCTGAGATCTTCAGTACTTAGTCTACTCAATTGACACCAGTAGTTGATTGGCACATCATCGTCTACCGCTAATATTCTAGTACTGAAGCTATGAGACTCTAGAGTACTCTTGATTGGTGAAAGTTCACGTTGGTGTACTCCGTCAAATAGCGCTATGTAGACAACAGCACTCATCCACAACACCTAGCTCTCAAACATGGTTAAGTTCTTAAAGCTTTACCTCAAATGCTCATTGAGGTGAGTACTTGAGTTCCATACTGTCTCTCAGCACGTGCGATGTACGTGAAGTTCGCTCACTAGCGAGGACTCTATGTTCTGTAGGTGAAGTAGTTGCTGGTTCTCGTAGTGAGTACAGTATCATTGAGCTAATTGCATCATATCTCGATGAATTAGGTGTCAGCCTCAGATTGGAACCTGTTGAGTGTCTTACATGGTTGGAGAAAGAGTGCGAAGTTGTTCTCAACGATGGAACTAGGGTACCCGCTCGTGCAATTCCTCCATCTCCAAATGCTGTTGTTGAAGGTAGGTGTGTTTATGTCGGTACCAGGTTGAGAGAGAATGAGTACAGTAACCTGGATGTCTGTGGTAAGATTGTTGTGAGTGATTGGTCAACACATGACCTAGACGATCTTAAGTACCAGTACATAGCTGCTGTCAATGCGGGAGCCATAGCTTTTGTAGTCATTGAGCCATACCTAGATGATGGTTTTAGGCGTATTGTTGTGACTTATAGTGGAGACTATAACTTCACTGTGGGTGAAGCTCCACCGATACCGATAGTCGTTATTCCGAGAGTGTGGGGGTTGAAGTTAGTCGAGAGACTTAGATCCAGCTCGGTGAGGATGTGTATCAGTACTTCAGTTGAGATTAAACATGGTATCGGATACAACCTTGTTGTGGATATTGGTGGTAAAGTAGAGAATGAGGAAGTCCTGGTATGTGCTCACCATGATCATTGGTTTACTGGGTACTGCGACAACATTGTTGGTCTAGCTACACTGCTTTGGCTTGTAAAGAAGTTGATTGAGAGCAGGTATACACCTAAGAGGAGTATTAAGGTGGTATCCTTTACTGCTGAGGAGTTTGGGAGACCTAAATTCGCTCCCTGGTACTGGATATATGGTTCGTACGTTTATGTGCGTAGACACATCGATGAACTGGTGAGTAAGTGTATTGGTGTCCTCTGCATCGATGCCTTTATGACACAGCCTCTTGAACTTTATGTGACACCTGACTACCAACCGCTTGTGAATAAGGTACTTAGTAGGTACAGTTGGTTGAGGTACGAAGTGTTTCCTCCCTCAATATACTACGACTCCTTAAATCTACATGTTGTGGGTATCGGTGGTGTGACAGTTAGCTCACTAGATACCTTGATGAAGTTTTACCACACGAACTACGATACTGAAGAGCTCATGTCCAATAGCGATTTAGCTCACCTACTTAGAATTGTTGCTGACTTTATCAACGAGATGAGTACGGACTATGTGCCTAGTGTGAAGAGTGTGGAGGAGTACTTAAGAAATAGGCTTAAGGTACTTGGTCTAGAAATTGAGCTACACATACCTTCACTATACGTACTGAAACTCATATATCGTGAGTTCCTCAAGCCATATTACTACGGTGTGTATGGTGAAGACTTTGATAAGATATACTGTGACTTAGTACCAGAGGTCATTACCGGTTCTCTGAGATCTGAGGTTAGAGAGTTACTAGCTGAATTCAGTGTAGAGAAACTAAGCAAGTTGAGGAGTAGGGTTGTTGTCCCTGGTAGTGAGGAAGTTCTGGTCGATTTACCTAGTATAGACGTTATTAAGCAATTGGCTTCAAGATCTCGTGATGTTGCTCTACATCATCTACACTACGTAGCTAAGTACCTTGATTACCTAGTTGAGAGATTTCAACGAGAATTACTATCTCGTTTAGTGAAGTTAGGAGTTGAAGTTAAATAGCTACCCTACCCTAGGGTATTCCTATGGTCTGGATTTCTCCACGGTCCAAGATTGGGAAAAGGGTTAAGTTACTTGGTACTGCTACTGTACTTGGTCCTAGTGAGGTTGGTGACGATACCTTACTCGATGACTTTACTATCGTTGGTTATCCTACAAGAGCAAGATTACTCAATCTAAGATCCAGATCTGAGCTTGAGTACGTTGTCTTAGATGAGATTACTTCTGGTGCAAAGATTGGTAGAGGAGTTATCTTAAGGAGGGGGACTGTAGTCTATGAAGGTGTTGTAATTGGTGATTTCGTTGAGACTGGTCACGGAGTAGTAATTAGAGAGGGCACTACTATCGGTTCACATACCTTAGTTGGTTCGTACACCGTAATAGATGGATACGTGAGAATTGGTGAAAATGTTAGAATTCAAACAGGTGTGTACTTACCACCAAAGACAATTATTAGGAATAATGTATTCATAGGCCCTTATGTAGTTGTTACCAATGATAGGTACCCACCTAGCAAAAGACTTGTAGGTGTTGAGATAGAGGAAGGAGCTGTTATTGGTGCAGGTGCTGTGTTGATTGCTGGTGTTAGGATTGGAGAGTACAGCGTTGTTGGTGCAGGTTCTGTAGTGACTAGAGATGTAGAACCATATACCGTAGTTGCTGGCGTACCAGCTAGGAGAATCTGCTCGAGGGATGAATATGAGAGGAAGAAGAGAATCTACGAGCTTACTGAAGTCTAGACTCAAGAGATTTACTTTATTTCTGTGTTATAGCACGAAAATTGTGGTGGTCTCATGTCTAATGCCCAAGTGTTCTCTCTTGAGGAAATAAAGAGTAAGATTAGGGAGAGATTGGGAGACGTTAGGTATCGCATAGCTGTTGTTAGTGGTAAGGGTGGTGTAGGAAAGAGCTTTCTCACAGCTGCATTAGCTGTGGCTCTAGCTCTGAAGGGTAAGTCAGTTGGAGTGCTGGATGCCGATTTCCATGGTCCTTCTATACCTAAGGCACTAGGTGTTGAAGGTAAGGTACTGAGCTTAGGTAGTGATGGGTACATAGTTCCAGTCACAGGACCTAAGAACGTGAAAGTGGTTTCTATAAGCTTCATGTTGAAAGATTCTTCGTCTCCAGTAATTTGGAGAGGTCCTCTCAAGACTAGAGCCCTACTCGAGTTACTGACTAGGGTAAATTGGGGTAAGTTAGACTACTTACTCGTTGATCTACCGCCAGGTACTGGTGATGAACCACTCACCATAGCACAATTTCTAGACTATGTCGGTGCAATCGTTGTAACGATTCCGAGTAAGTTATCAAAAGAGGTTGTTGGTAAGGCGGTAAAATTCTGCCAAATATTGAATATACCCGTGATCGGTATAGTAGAGAATATGAGCGAGTTCGTATGTCCGAGATGTGGTGCTGTATACAGGATATTTGGTAGCGATGGAGAATCCCTTGCTAAAGAGTTTGGTCTTGAGTTCCTCGGCTCCATACCACTAGATCCGAGGGTCGTAGAATGTATGGATGAAGGAGTACCAATTTTACTCAAGTATCCAGATGCTGTAGTTACTAAGCGACTCATGGAAATTGCTGATAAGGTGCTTCAGAGAGTTGAAGGTAGTAGATAGAGGTCAGTGATTAAGGCCCTCTTCATCAACAATCTGTAAAGGGCGTCCTCATCACCACATATACTTTATCAATACCCTACACAAATACCTTGTCGTGTAGTGCATGAAGCCTATAGAGGTTGTAGTTGCTGAGGTAATTACTGAGGTTGAGGTACGCAGATTATCTCTTCGTGGAGTAATGGAGAATTACTTCAATAAGTATCGAGAACTCAACATCATAAAGGGTGTAGTTAGAGCTTTTGCTCTAGCTGTATTGAGGAACTTCAAGTTACTTGACTATATAGCTTCTAATGTCCTTGGTATAGAGAGAGTAGGTAGTATATTCTTGAGGAATTTACTTAGAGCAACAATCTATGAAGTACTCTTTCGCAATGTTGATGTAAATAGAGTATCAAGGGTTCTACCTTACCTAAGTAGGATTGGAATTAGATTGAGAGATCTGTTCAAGGTACGTGACGTTGATGTAGAATCAATGATTTCTAGAATAGGTGATGTAGTTGAGAGACTTAGCATTAAGTATTCTCAACCCACATGGATTGTGAGGTATTTACTCAATCTCCTCGGTAATGTTGAGTGTGAGAAATTACTAGCTAGATTCAATGAACCGGCTACACTATGGATTAGGGTCAATACTGTTAAGATAAGTAGGAGGAGGTTAATGAAGTTACTAGCTAGGAGAGGTATAGAGACGGTTGAGGATCCTGATTTACCTGATGTACTTCGTGTAGTTAAACACGGTATAAATCTTGGTCATGTGCCTGAATATCACAAGGGGTACTTCCACATACAGGATAAAGCCTCTGCACTTGTTACTCACGTATTGTCACCTAAAAGGATGTCCTACGTAATTGATCTCTGTGCTGCACCGGGAGGTAAGAGTACACATATAGCACAAATAACTCGATGTTGCTGTACGTTATTGTCGCTAGATTGGTCACGAAAAAGATTACAGGCACTTCAAAATGTAAGTAAGAGATTAGGTGTTTCACAGTGTATACTGCCAATCCTCTGCGATTCACGATATATCAGCTTTAGGAGGAAATTCGATTACGTATTGGTTGATCCAGATTGTAGTAGTTTAGGTAAGCTAGGGCATAGTCCTGAGATTAGGTTATGGATAACCCCAGATATTGTGAAGAAGCATCGTGAGATGCAGATGCAGTTATTGCTGAAGGGACTTGAATTGCTGAAATCCAATGGAGTTCTTGTATACTCAACCTGTACCCTCACACTAGAGGAGAACGAGATGTTGCTTAAAGAGATTCTCGAGAGTAGAGATGATGTAGAACTGGTAGAGGCAAAGCCTAAGATCGGGCTACCTGGTCTCTATGGACTAGATACAGCACAAAGACTCTACCCGCATATTCACAACACAACAGGTTTCTTCATTGCTAAACTACGTAAGATTAAGTAGCTGTATCGTCTAGTACTCAACATCTTCAACCTAAGCAGCATCCATAGACCTACAACTTACAATTTGATCAGAGAAGTTAAACCTCATCACCAATCTGTGCAGGTCCCACTCATCACCTATGACTTTTATGCAGTAGCTCACTTAAGGCGATTGCTTCAAAGGTAGCAAATGTATCACCTCTACCAACACTCCTTTCAAGTGGTACGTTAACGCAGAGGTACGTAGATACATAGGTACTTCCCTTTACCCATATACCAGAGCCTATATGAGAGAACCCCAACTTACGTAGACCTTCAGCTATCTTACGCAACTTTTCAACACAGTAAGAACCCTTGCTACAACAATAGGTAAGAACTTCACCTAGACCACTAAATCTATCGAGGAGAACAACTCCAAAATTACCTACTGCTGCTGCCATAGTGAGATACTTAGCTAGTTCTTTACTCCTCGATACTGAAATCACGAAATGTGGCGAGTGAACCGTAACATATAGCACATTACCCTCGAGAAAAGAACTTGCAACATCAATCAACGTTGTAGTGAAGTCCTGACCATGATCGAGGTCAATACACCTAGCTACTTCAGATAACTCCTCTTCATTAAATCCAATACCACACACAGTATTTGGTAATACCTTCACTACATACTTAAGAACCTCGAAATCACTACAGTAAGCTAGTTCAACATGTATGTGTGATCTAGATGAGTGAGAGAACTCGGTAATTAGCTTGAGGAGGGTATGTAGCTTACTCATGACATCTGGATCAAGCATTCTATTAAGAACCTGAAATCCAGAGACAACAGTAGCATCAAGGTTTTGTCTCTCAAAGAGGTAATTCACAAACTTACTCACTACATTCAATGGAAAGTTAAGTGTTATGTAATCACATGATGCAATAAACCTACAGCATTCTTTACTCACTATTGTCGACGACCTAAACCTTACTCTGAGGCCTGTCCCTACCTCAAAGACCCAATGTAGGAAATATGGAGCAACTTCACTATCTACTGTATGGAGTAAATCCTCATAGTAGAGAACTTCAACTAAGCTACTATGCCTCAAATAGTTTATTACCATTGGGTTTGGTGTTGTTACTGGGAGAATTACTCTACAACCGAGCTTAGGTAAGGTAAGAGATGCTAATCCGCATATGCCACCTAGAGAGAAAGTATAGTTAATCACTTTCTTACTCAGCATTTTACTCATAGTTGGATCTGGCAAGATTACTTCAAGACTTCTACCTGACATGATAGAGTAAAGGAGACAGTATGTGATATCTGCTAGCGATTCCACAATACCTCGCTTAACAACTTCACGTGCTGTGGACATAACCTCATCTATACTATTATACTTACTCTCGAT
>CAZYGV010000060.1:0-6989 GCA_964647155.1 uncultured Thermoproteales archaeon
GTAGTGCTACAGTTACTGTAGTAATTAGTGCTGTAAGTACGTAGAGAATAGCCTTAGTTCTCATGACCTACCTCCTGTACTTTATCCTGTGCGTCATGTTATGTCGTCTGTTGGGAGTTAGTTATCTTGATCGCTTATGGTTTGGTTGTTTACGTAGTTCCTCAGCACTTCTAGGCCTCTATCCGTTATTTTCCATTGATTAGGTACTTTAGCTATTATCTTGCCTGTTCTAGATCTGATATAATGCCAAGGAATGCGCTCAATAAGATCTTTCTTCTCAAGTTGCTTAAGTGCTTTCTTCACCGTGCTCTCCTTAATACCTAGCTTCTTGGTTAGAACGTTGATACTGAGTGGTTTGCCGTACTTAGCTAGCATATCCAATATCTTTATCTCTAGCTTTGTTAGTTCCATTGTCCTTCTCGAATTCTCCGTAGTGTAGATCATAACTACTCAGTGGTTCTTCAAAGCTACTTAATTAGGGTAAGGGGATATGAGTATTGTTGTAATCCTTTCAGTTCATCATGATGGTTTCAATTGTTTGTCTCATACACTAGAGATGCTAGGTCACTAGTAATGCTAATGGTAGTGTTGTGAAGATTAGTGTAGTAGTAATCTGTGTAGGGTATGTGAACTCTGCTGAGGGTAGGTAAAGATTTCTCGTTAGCTTGTTAATGTTATTCAACTCCTAATGTTGTTCTTTACTCACTATCTTCTTCATGATTTGGAGGAAAATTTCACTATATACCTTCCATTTCAATTCACCAAATTCCTCTGTTATCCAATTAAATCCCTCTACATGGAGTTTACAGGGGAATTCACTACATAGTAGGCAGTTGTCTACCCCTCTCCGCTTTGTACATTTAATAAATTCACAGTACTCAGTATGTGCATCGCATCCTGGACACTTACCTAGTCTATATGCTGGACAGTACTCACAGACAATACCACAGTACGATATGAGTACGTTACCTACTCTCGGCATAGTGAACACCAGTACGTTCCTCTAATCAGTCAAGGGCCCTCTCTTCACTACTCAGTGACCAGAAACTTCATCACCTAACTACCTTAGAGAAGTACTTCCTAATAAGGTCACAACTACGTTAGGTACTGTGGAAGTACCTTCGACAGAAGTCAACTAGATTATCTACCTCCTGTTCACTACCTAACCCAACAGCTACAGATGCAACGTAGTTCTTACTCAGTACGTATGGAAGTGCTGTCTCTGGACCCAGCTTACCTGCTGCAAGTGCTTTCTTTGCAATGATTGGTATGCGGTATTCACTGAATATCTTGTTGTATAGGGTCTCTACCTGAGGTAGGGGGGCGTCTAGGAATGTACCTAACCTGTTGAGTGGTGTCATGATGATAGCGACATCTAGTTCCCTTAGATGACGTATTAGTTTGGTGAGTGTTCTATGTGGTGTATGTGTAGCTATTCCGAATACCATACCCTGTTCCTTAATCATGTCTCGGTATGTCATTAGGGTTTCTACTGGTGAGGTATCGACAGTGATTGCGTGTAGAAGTACGATGTCTGCACCTAGTTTGAGTAACCAGGAGAAGCTATCTGGGTCATCAGGTACTAACGTCCCAACAATGATGGTTTCAGTACCCACATCTTTCATAGCTTCGTATAGTGACTCAGCTAAGAAGCTATATGCTATCAGCTGAATACCGGTTAAACCACGTTCAAGACAGTACTTGAAGAACTTTACACGATTTACCTTGCTTAGAACGAACTTTAGATAGTAGTCATAAGCTCTATCACCGAATTGACCTGCTGCAATCATTGGAGAGGTACCGACCAGTACCTTAGGTAGCTCAACACCATGAACTCTAACCCTAGGTACCACAGTACACAACCTCCACGTTACGTACTACCTCTAGGTCTTTAATACTGTAGAGGTAGGTACCTCTCGAAGAAGTAGTACATGTTCTTTGGTGAAGCCGGTTGCAGTAAGGTCTTAATTGGTGTATCAACGACCTTGTACCCTAGGTAAGGTCCTCCTCTCCTAATTAGTAGTAATCTGTAGCTCTTGGATGTCAGGCGAAGTTCGTGACTAGCTACTTTCTTCAACATGATGAACTTCCTAATTAGTGTACTCCATAGCTCTGGTCTCCTCCTAGTAGCTTCATACACATAGACTCTACCACTATCGTCACTGACCAAGAAGTCATAGTACGGTGCCTCCATGTAGTAGACCAATCTGTACTTTTTCCTTAGATAGGTGTACGCTAGTAGCTCTGTTACGTCCATATCTAGGAGGTTTAGCTCGAGTTCACTAATGTCAGGTACCAGTAACCTAAGCAATTTCTTGATGAACTTAACTCTACGTACTCTTGCCTTTGGATTAACTCTCCTTAGTAGAGGTACGAGTACCAGTAGTGGTACTTCATTACCTACTACTGCTCTAGTTATTGCTGATGCTATGAGTGCTGTATTGAGGATTCTCAGTGGTTTTGTGTACTTGAGTAGCGTTGAGAAGTTGGATGTGTACACGAGTACAGCTACTACCGTATCTTCGATGTTAGTAAATGCTCTACCTATTGTCGTTAGGTCTATTGTGAGGGATTTTGGTATGAGTACTCCAACTACTCGTCTAAAGGATAGGTATGGGACTATGTCGTAGACCAAACAGGTAGATTCATCTTTGAGTTCTATCTGTACTTCAATGTCCTTCTGCTCTCGTAGTTTAACGAGGATTCTCTTCATGAGGAGTATGACTTCTCTATCGATGTTCCTAGCTAGCTTAGCTACTGATGTAGCTACTTTGTGTATTGCTCTCAGTATCCATAGTGATAGCAGTAGTACGTAGTTAATCATGTAGCTTCCTCACAGTTCCATAACTCATGTACTTGAGTTATTTAGTGTTACTGGGTTCTTCTTTGCGAGTGCTAAAGCTTAAAAGTGAGGATTAGTGATTCGTTCACCGTGGTCGTAGTTCTACTATCTAGGTTGATCTCACTTATTTTGAAGGGTTTGGTTAAGGTTACTCGTAAGATGATCGGTAAGGTACTGTTAGTGATGCTCCTTGTTGTTTTGGTGTTTGGTTTGATCTTTCACTTTGTTGAGGGTATTGATGTGTTTAATTCTCTTTACTGGGCTCTCGTTACCTCGTCAACTGTTGGCTATGGCGATATCACACCTAGAACATACCTAGGTAAGCTAGTGAGTATGGTGTTGATTGTTGTTGGTGTTGCTGTATTTAGCTTCTTTGTTGGTGTTGCAACTACTTACATATCTAGTTTTGAGGAGAATAGATTGAGAGGTTTAATTAGAGTTAATTGGAGTGACCACGTTGTTATTGTTGGTTGGTCTGAGACAGTTCAAGAGCTAATTACTGAGCTTAGGGCCAATAATCCTAATGAGAAGATTGTCTTGGTTGCTGAGTTGAGTGAGGTCCCTCCTGAACTACGTGATCTACATAACTTTGCTTTTGTCTCTGGTGATCCAACTAAGTTGAGTGTTCTTGAGAGAGCTGGTGTCTCGAGAGCTAGGTACGTTATTGTCTGTACTGGTGATGATGCTAGGAATGCTATGGTTGTGCTTCTTGTGAGGAAGCTAAATACGTCAGCTGTGGTGATTGCTGAGGTTAGTAGGAAGGAGAACTGTGCTTTGCTGAAGCAAGCTGGTGCTAATTACGTTATTGTATCTCAGAGTTTCATTGGTAGGTTACTTGCTAGCTATGTGTTTGAACCTGGTGTAGCTATGTTCTTTGAGGATGTATCGACAGCAATCTACGGTAATGATGTGATTGAGGTATCTTCAGAGAAGTTCGTAGGTAAGAGCTGTGGTGAGTTATTGATGGAGTTGAAGAGTAGGTACAATGCTACGTTGATAGGTATTAGGAGAGGATGTGAGGTCATTGTGAACCCCAAGCTAGATGAGGATGTTAAGTCTGGTGACTACCTCATATTACTTGTAGATGGTATTAGTAAGAAGAAATTGTTGAGAGAATTAAAGAGCTAAGCTGGGAGGAATACTGGTCTCTCATCAGTTGCTACCTGTACCTCTAGTTTCTCTAGAGCTTCCTCAACATCTGTTGGTAACTCAAATAACTTAAAGTGCATTTTTGGATTGTAGAATCTTAGGCCCTGTACACCTCTCTCCTTCAATCTCCTCTCAATATCATCCACTGTTAGCTTGAGTGGATCGTACTTTAGACTCCCTATAACGAAGCCCCAAGGTGCATCAAATGACCAGATAAAGACGGAGTATGCCTTGACTATTGGGAAAACAGCTGCTATCGTTCTATAGATTGTAACAAAGGCGTATCTACTGAAGTGTGTTGAGGTTGCTTGAGTAACGAGTATTCCATCCTCAGTTAACCTACTCTTAACTATCTCATAGAACTGTTTTGTGTAGAGAAGTGCTGCTGGACCTCCCTCCAGAGGATCTGTAACATCCATTATCACTACATCGAATCTCTCATTTGTTTCCTCGAGGTACTTCCTACCATCAGCAATCACTAACCTCAATCTAGGATCATCGAAGGCTCCCTGATGCCACTCGGGAAGGTACTTCTTAGCTACCTCGATGACGCCTTCATCTATGTCGATCATGACAGCTTCCTCAACACATTTATGCCTTAGCACCTCTCTAGCTGTAGCACCTTCACCACCACCCACAATGCAGACTTTCCTAGGTCTTGGATGAGTTATCATTGCTGGGTGAACTAGACACTCATGGTAAATGTACTCATCGTATAGTGTTGACTGAATTTTACCATCGAGTACGAGTGCTTTACCAAAGTCAAACAATTCTACAACGTCGATTTGCTGATACTTAGTTACACCGCTGTAAATTACATTCCTTATGCAGTATGCGTGATATGATGTTGGTGTTTGATAGTCGATTAACCACTTATTACGTCTAGCAAGTTCAACAGACATGAGGATATCACCGTAACCAGAGGAATTGAAAGCACTTAAATCACTTACTACCTCAATCCAAGGACTAAGCATGTACTTGAAAGGAGTAATTCCTAAATCGCAGTCAAGAGTTGAGGATATGAGTACTGCACTGAACATACTGCTTTCAAATAAGGGATTATGCACTATAGCTACAGATGAGAGTAGGTGAAGTAGCTTAGGTGGGACGCTACAATGCAACGATCATTAAGTAAGTTACTTACTTCAAGTAGCTATCTAAGCAATTACTTAGCTAAGTGGCTAGTTGTTAGCTGCGTAATAGGGATTGCTGTTGGATTACTTGCCCATGTATTTCATCTATTACTTCAATATTCAACGCACTTCTTCCTAAGTACATTAGCTGGTTACGCAGTTCCTAAACCACTTGGTGAATTAGGTGAGATAGCTATTGAGGAATTTGTAGAGGTTGAGAAGGGTACTAGAGTCCTGAGGCCTTGGGCATTACCCCTCATAACTTGTCTAGGAGGTCTAGTAGTTGGTCTCTTGGTCTTTAAGCTGGCGCCTGAGACTAGGGGGGCAGGTACTGATGCAGTGATAACGGCGTTTCACTACAGAGGTTTCATACGTGCTAGGGTACCGTTGATAAAGCTGATTTCGTCAGCTATAACCATTGGTTCAGGTGGTAGTGCTGGTACCCAAGGTCCTATAGCTCAGATAGGTGCAGGTATTGGCTCTATAGTTGCCTCATTATTTAAGTTGAGTGAACGTGATAGAAGGATTGCTCTTGCAGTTGGTATGGGTGCTGGCATTGGTGCTATATTTAAGGCACCCTTAGGTGGTGCTCTCTTCGGTGCTGAGGTGTTGTACAGGAGAGACTTCGAGATCGAGGTTCTCTATCCTGCTCTTATAGCTAGTGTCGTTGGTTATGGTGTCTATGTATCGTTCACATCACCTAGACCTGTCTTCGGTATGCATATAGGTTTTGTAAATCCAAGTACATTACCTCTCTATGCAGTACTGGGTGTTATCTGTGGTCTACTAGGTAGATTCTACGTAATTTCCTTCTACAGTATTCACAAGTTCTTCGACAACATGAAGGTACCTAATTACTTGAAGCCAGCTATTGGAGGAATGTTAACTGGTATAATTGGTCTAGTATTTCCACACATTCTAGAGACTAGCTATGGTTGGCTTCAAAGAGCTATAATGTGCGATTTTGACGTTTTTGAGGTATATGGTGTACCTGCAGCAGCTACATTACTGATACTAGCGATGTTGAAGATGTTAGCTACGTCACTCACAGTAGGGTCTGGTGGTAGTGGTGGTGTATTTGCTCCAAGTCTCGTAATTGGAGGTTTTGTAGGTTCCTCACTGGGTCTCTTGGCATCCTATATTTATCCAGATCTAGTGACGATGGATGAGGTGAAGTTCATGACGATAGTGGGCATGACGTCATTTTTCGGTGGTGTAGCTAAGACCCCTCTTTCAACGATGGTTATGGTACTTGAGATGACAGGTAGCTTAAATCTACTACCACATGCAATGATAGCAACTGTACTATCGTATCTCATAAGTGGAGACTACACAATATATAGGTCTCAGCTAGCAACTAGAAGTGAGTCACCTGTCCATAACCTTATGAACTAGAGTTGATTAAGAGTGACTTCACCAAAGGTAATTCAAGACTACATACAGAACTGTAGGAAGTGTGTAGTTGTTGATAAGCCGTCCTCTATCTTCAGGATATACGAGAGGTACGTACCTAAACCTCTCAAGACATTAGTTATTAGTGAATCTCCACCACCTGGTAAGAAGAGAAGCTACATATACAATCTAGGTGAAGGAGATAGATTGAGAAGAGTACTAGCTAGAGTCCTAGGGATACCAGAGGAGAATGTCGTAGACTTTCTCATGAGACAAGGAATATTTTGGAGTACAGCCATAAAGTGTAGACCGATATCTAAAACGAAGTTAGAGGATATGAGGAGAAAGTGTGTTGAAGTACTGAAGCTAGAGTTATCTATCCTCAAACCTAGGAGAGTAATTGCTCTAGGTAAAGTTGCAATTAAGTCGATAAGTGAAGTACCTTTAGCAGGTATTGAAGTTATTAAGTACTA
>CAZYGV010000061.1:0-6964 GCA_964647155.1 uncultured Thermoproteales archaeon
GGCACCAACCGTCAGGAGACCACAAGTAATTTCAACAATAACAGACCTAGCTCTCCTCCTCAAGATATTAGATACCATACCCACAAAGGTAATCCCAGTACTTGACATATCACAGCTAGTAACAGCACTACAGATCAGGTTTAATCTAAGTGAAGGTGAGGCAATAGACCTTCTCAAGTATGAGCTAGAGACACTTAGTGAGTTATGTCAGAAATTAGGAGTAACTGAGGTACACATACACTGGCACTGGAGGAATAGACCAATACCACCACATATAGCTACGAAATTAGTTGAAGTACTAAAACCATACCTAAAGAACTTCACAACAATGTACTTAGTACCTGAGATACTCGGTGCAACAGCAGATCTCCTCGTAACAACACTACAGAGAGCAGTTACACTTCTCACGAAATAAGGAGCATGGTAAGTCGTTGAAACAGAGGTATCTTTTTACGAACCTCACTCAATGAACACTAACCGTAGTTATCTACTCTACTGTGATGAGAATCCTACACTCTGACTTGAGGATGAGGGTGGTGTTTGCTGATTCACCTAAGTCCTATAGGTATTTGCTACGTGATGAACGTGTACTTGACTGATGAGATGATGTAACCCTGGACACTGATGTATATGTCATCAGCGAAATTACTCTCAAGTGCTTAGGCTTTGTCTAATTTTTATAGCACCCACCTAGGTACATGTTGTGATGTATCGTTCCTACACAGATTGGGTTAGAGTAGTTGTTGTGATTGATAATAATGTCTATCGAGAGGATCTCTACACAGCTTGGGGCCTCTCGATATATGTTGAGACACCTAATGCGAGGATCCTATTCGATACTGATACTGACGGCTCTAGGCTAGTGCACAATGCTGAGAAGCTAGGTATTGACCTATCTACTCTCAATGCTATTGTGATCAGTCACGATCACTACGATCATAGTGGTGGTCTCAGTGTAGTTGCTAATTTCTGTCGAGGTAAATGTGTCTACGTACCTGCTCATAGCTATCTACACGACTATGTCCGTAATCTAGGTCTTACCCCAGCACCTGTACACTCAACAGTGTTGATTGCTGATGGAATTTACGTTGTAGGTGAGTTACCTAGTGGTGCTCTTGGTCTCTATGAGATAGCTCTCGCCATTAAGATGAGGAGTGGTAAGTTGGTTATCTTGTGTGGTTGCTCTCATCCTGGTGTTGAACGTATTGTTGAGAAAGCACTTAGAGATGTAGGTGGAGTTCCTGTAGCTGTTATTGGTGGTTTTCACTCACCTATGCCGTATAGTCTTGATAAGCTTATTGAGTTGGGTGTTGAGAGAATTTACCCACTTCACTGTAGTGGATTAGGTGCTGTGAGGTACCTCAGTAGGAAGTATCCTGAAGGATTAGGTATTGGTGGTAGTGGTTTTGTGCTCTATGTTGAGTAAGTACATTTCCTTTTACTGTGTCTAACTGTTAAATACTGTCTACGTTAAACAGTATTACTAGTCGAATATGCCTCCGCTCATCTTCGTCATTGGGTACGGTAGTCCTGCTCTCTCTGTGCTACGTGATCTTGCTCGTGAATTCGGTAGTACTGTAGCTGTTCTCTCTCCCAATAGTGGGATCTCTGAGCATGTACTAAGAGATGCGAAAGTAGTGTTCCTGTATACACATGAAGTACCTCCATTGCTGAGTAAGGTCATTGATAGGTGTAGTGTCGTGATTGGCGCTTCTGAAGCTACTTCACATCTATGTAAAGGACCTAGTCATGTGATTGAGAGAGCTATTCAGTACTTTAGGTATGGTGGTGTTGAGAATCTGAGGTATCTCATACAGTACCTGCTCTGGGTCTTAGGCATGTACCCTAGAGAGCCTCCTGAACCGAGACCTGTTCCTTGGCATGGTATTTGGCACCCTGAGTTAGGTACGTTCACAGATCTAAAGCAGTACCTTGAGCAGTACCCCTACTCGACTAGACCTCTCGTTGGGATCCTATTTTATAGGTCTCGGTGGCTCTATGGTGATGTTGCTCCTGTAGTGGAGTTGATTAGGGCTTTAGAGGATGAGGGATTAGGTGCTGTACCTGTCTTTACACCTGGTGTACATAGGTTAGGTGTACTTGGTGAGCCATCGGTAGCCGATAGCGTACGTACCTTCTTTATGGTGAATGGTAGGTCTGTTGTCGATCTGGTATTGTCCTTTCTCAGTTTTTACTTGGATTGTGAGGATGTGTTTAGAAGTCTTGGTGTCCCTGTTCTCAAGGTGATTAAAGAGTCGTATAGATCTGTCGAGGAGTGGCTTGCTAGTGAGCAAGGTATTTCCAGTTTGACTCAGGTATGGGAGGTTGTGATACCTGAAGTTGATGGTGTTGTGGAGCCTATTTTCTTGTGCGGTGCTAGGGAGGTTGATGGATGTAAGGTATATGAGGTTTTTCCTCCACATGTGAAGTACGTTGCTAGGAGGGTTAGGAGGTGGATTGAGCTTCGACGTAAGCCGCCTAGTGAGAGGAGGATTGCGATAGTTCTCAATAATCCTCCCTGTAAGCAGATTGAGGCGACAATTGGTGTTGCTATGGGTCTTGATGTTCCTGAGAGTTTGGTTAGATTTCTGCATAGGTTGAAGGAGTTAGGTTACTACTTAGGTGATGGTGAGCTTCCGAGGAGTGGTAAGGAATTGATTAAGTTAATACTTGAGAGGAGAGCTACGAGTGAGTTTAGGTGGACTTCACCTGATGACATTGTTAAGCGTGGTGGTTGTGTTGGTTTCGTAGATCTCGATACATACATGGGATGGTTCAGTGAATTACCTGAACGTGTTAGAGAGGTGATGATTAAGGAATGGGGAGATCCAAGAGACATCCTAAGTGGTGAAGTTGATAGGGTTTTTGCTGGTGCTGTTTACGAGGGTAAGTTCATCGTTCCTGGAATTAGGTTCGGTAATGTGGTTATCATCCCTCAACCTAAGTTTGGGTGTGTAGGTTCAGCTTGTGATGGTAGGGTCTGTAAGGTGCTCCACAATCCAAATGTCCCTCCACCACATCAATGGCTTGCTGTCTACAGATGGATTACGAGGGTATTTAGAGCTGATGTAGTGATTCACTTCGGTACGCATGGTACTCTCGAGTTTAGACCAGGGAAAGGTGTTGGTCTATCACCTATGTGTTGGCCTGAGATAACGATTGACGATGTACCATTTCTCTATATCTATATTGTGACTAATCCTATGGAGGGTGTCATAGCTAAGAGACGTGGCTATGCTGTCATTGTAGACCACATGTACCCACCTATGATGTTCACCGACTCAGCACTCCAGGAACTCGATGAATTACTGGAACAGTATGAGAGAGCACGTAGACTCAATGATGCATCACGTGCTAGTGAACTGTATAGGGAACTGGTGTCTAGGATCCGGAAGCTCGGTATTCCTCTCAAGATTGACTTACCCGAAGATGAAGTCATATCTGTACTCCATAGGTACCTAGAACTTGTTAAGAGTACTCAGGTAGAGAAGGGACTACATGTATTTGGGAGGGCACCAACCAATAGCGATGAGCTTGCTGAGACCGTAGTCGTGGTCATGAGGTACGATACATCTAACTGGCCATCAATACGTAGAGCAGTAGCTGAGTACCTAGGTCTCAGCTATGACGAACTCCTCAAGAAACCAAATGAGTACTGTGAAGTACTAGGTACTACCAATAGGAGAGTTCTCGAACTACTAGATAGGATAGCTGTTGAGGTTTTGAAGAAGCTACTTGAGGTAGGTGCTTCGTCTTCTAATCTCGATTGGTCAACTCTTGAAGCTATACTTCATGAGGTATGTTCAAAGTACTTAAAGAGGTGAGGTCATGAAGGTAATTGAGCTGAAGGAGGATCAGACCAGAGAACGTGTACTACGAGCATTTAAGACAGCTCTTAGACTTGCTGAGTTGATTAGGGAATGTGGTGATAACGAGCTTAAGGGTATTGAGAGAGGTCTAAGTGGTTCCTACGTAGAGCCTGGTCCAGCTGGATCACTTACCCGTGGTAGAATAGACATCTTACCTACTGGAAGGAACTTCTACAGTATCGACCCAAGAAAGATACCGACACCTGCTGCTTGGAAAGTTGGTGTTGAATCAGCTAATCAACTTCTACAGAAGTTCCTCGAGCTACATGGCAGGTATCCTGAGAGTGTAGGTGAGGTATTGTGGAGCATTGATGCATATAAGGCTGATGGTGAGCAGATATCGAGGATACTGTATCTACTTGGAGTCAAGCCGGTGTGGGGTCCTGATGGTGTTGTCAAGGGTGTTGAAGTTATTCCACTTGAAGAACTTGGTCGACCTAGAATTGATGTCATTGTGAGGATTAGTGGTATTGTCCGTGATACTCTACCAAATTACATAAGTTTGATAGATGAAGCTATTGAGAAAGTTATTGCACTTGACGAGCCTCCAGAAATGAACTACCCGAAGAAACACTACCTAGAATTTATTGAGAAGTTGAGAGAACTCAATTTACCTAACATCGATGTTGAAGAGCTAGCTAGGGCACGTATTTGGTGTGCTCCACCAGGTGCTTACGGTGCTGGTGTAAATTACGCAGTCTTTGCATCTGCGTGGAAGGGTGAAGATGATCTGGCTAAGGTATGGATTCACTGGGGTATGTATGCATACACGAGGAAGAGGTACGGTGTACCTGTACCTCACCTACTTACTCTTCAGCTATCAAGGGTAGAGGTCGTTGTACGCAACCATGTAAGTGATGAGCATGATCCAACGAATTGTTGTTGCTACTTCGCATACCAAGGCGGTTTCCACGTCACTACAAAGGTAATTAGCGGTAAGGAACCACTTAACCTGATAGTAGATACTAGAGACAGCTCAAGACCACAGATTCGTACCCTTAGTGAGGAATTAGTGAGGATAGTATATGCAAAGCTCCTTAACCCTAGGTGGATTGAAGAGATGAAGAAGCACGGGTACAGAGGTGCTGCTGAGTTCATGAGGAAAATAGTTCACCTCTATGGATGGCAAGCAACTACACGTGCTGTACCTGATGAAGTGTGGAATAGAATAGCTGAGAAGTACGTACTGGATGAAGACATGAGGAAGTGGTTCGTGGAAAATAACCCATATGCTTTCGAGGAACTCACTCGTAGACTTCTCGAAGCAGTTGAACGTGGTCTTTGGAAACCAGATCTCGACATACTCAAGGGTATTCAACTAGCTAGAATGGAGGTAGAGTCCCTACTGGAAGGTGAAGTCACTGGAGTGAGTGTACAGGGAGGTGAAGTCTCGATATACACAACTGATGATGTTCAACCCTGGAGAGAAAGAGCAAAACCAGCTATGGAAGCTCTTGAATGGATTAAGAAGCTGAGGGGTGATGTATCTGTCTCAGGGCAGTAGAAGGATCTACTTCCCCTTTTCAGCTATTGTAGGTCTAGAGAAGGCAAAACTTGCACTCCTAGCAGTTGCTGTTGATCCAACAATTGGTGGTGTACTACTATGCGGTGATAAGGGAACTGGTAAGACAACACTCGTCAGATCACTAGCACAGATACTACCTGAAGTACCTGTTGTGAAGGATTGTCCATTCAACTGCAATCCCCTTAATCCCTATGAGATGTGTGAAGAGCATTACCAAGCATGGCTTCGTGGTGAGAAGCTCGAGATCGAGTACAAACCAATGAGGGTTATTGACTTACCACTTAACGTAACCGTTGATCGTTTGGTCGGTACCATAGATGTTGAGCGCGCACTGAGAGAAGGTAAAGTGGTGTTCAAACCAGGTATACTAGCAGAGGCTAATAGAAACATCTTGTATATTGACGAAGTTAATCTACTCGATGACTACATAGCTGATCTCCTACTAGATGCAGCAGCTACGGGTTGGAACGTAGTTGAACGTGAAGGTATATCGTTTAGACACCCAGCACGCTTCGTACTTGTCGGCAGTATGAATCCTGAAGAAGGTGAACTAAGACCACAAATCTTGGATAGATTTGGACTCTTTGTCGATGTTTCCGCATCAATGAATCCTGAGGAGAGAGCTGAGATCGTTAGGAGAGTTGAGGAGTTTCATAGAGATCCCTTATCCTTTATTAAGAAGTTTGAGAGTGAGGAGAAGAAAATTCGTGAGACAGTTGCAAGAGCTAGAGAACTAATTAGGGAAGTTCATATAGACAACGACTTACTGAAGCTTGTTGCTGAGACCATGGTTAAGCTACGTGTGAGAACCCATAGAGCCGATATAGTTGTCGTCAAGACAGCTAAAGCCATTGCTGCACTAAATGGTAGAACACGCGTCGAACTAGGGGATGTGAAGAAAGCTATGGAACTAGCGTTACCACATAGAATCAAGACAACTACACCTCAAACCCCTAGACAAGTAAGCGAGCTTCTAGAGAAAACCCTCAATGAAGTACTCGGAACTAAACAGGAATCAAGTACTGAGCACGCTCATAAGCACGCAACAGGAAGCAATTCCAAGCTAAATATTAGTGGTATACACGTAGCTATTGGCTCCGGTATTAGCGGTAAAGATAGCACCATAGCTAAACTAGGAGATCTAACACCTACATCACAGGAACTAACCTCATCACCTACATCAATAACTAAGTCAGCGACTATCCGCGAACTACACCCAACACCGACCACACCGTCAAAGGGACGCACATCGAGAGAGTGTAGTGTAACTCTAGTAGCAGCCGGTAGAGGTCGTATCATTTACCACACAGTACCCATTCACGACAGTGAGTACAGAGATATAGACTTAGTTGCTACACTTAGAGCTACAGTTTCAAGATGCCTCACAACTAAGTTACCGATCCCGAGTCAAGACATTAGGATAAGAGTTAGGAGAGTTAAGGTACCTGTACTCAATGTAGTGGTACTGGATGCTAGTGGTAGCATGTTAGCACTAAACAGAATTCAACTAGCTAGGACGCTAGTTGAGAAGCTAGCGACTAGGAGCTACGTTACAAGATCTAGCATAGCC
>CAZYGV010000062.1:0-2473 GCA_964647155.1 uncultured Thermoproteales archaeon
GATGTGGTGTTGTGTAGGGATTGGTTTCGTAGAGCTTTTCGCTACTTCTCTAATTCTCGTGTTGGTGCTGTTGAGGGCTATCCACTACATGTTGTTCCGAGTGGTGAATATAGGTTTGCTGTTGCTAGATCTAGGTTCAGAGCTATTTTCCGTAGTGAGTTGGTAGAGGGTAAGAGGGCGTTTACTGGTGATACCCTGATTAGGAAGGTTGCTGTTGAGGGTATTCATATTCCGAGTTACCTTCATGTATATGAGGATGAGTACATTAGATGTTGGGTCGAGTCAAGAGGTTTTCTTTGGTTGAAAGTTCGTGATCCATATTGTTACCACTTTACACGGTACTATCGACCTATAGATGGATACTACTCAGGTTACGTACTTGCTAAGAGACGTAAAGTAAGTACAGTCTCAATTTTAAGAAGCGCAATACTCAACATACTACTATCACCAGCAACTCTCAATTTAAGAGACATGAGTAGGATTCTACGGTACAATATTGAGAAAGTTCGTGGTGTTCTCTACGCTAAACTTAAAGAGCGTAGTAGCTAGGTTCTCTCAGTGATGAGAAGAGGGTCAACGGATGGGGTAAGTGAAGAGAACTTACCAAACTGATCACAGCTCAGTAACCTCCATTTCTCGTACGAGAAACTCAACTAAGTTCTCAACACCGAAATTCTCAAGTACTTTACGATCCTCCTCCTTAGCATGTGTAATGGGGTACTTAGGAACAAGCTTACAAGCAATTACGTCCCTAGCGGCTATATTGTAGATGCCAATTCTACGTGCCAGTGCACTAATCTCGTTCTTATCCATAGCCACTACAGGTCTTATAACTGGCATTCGTATACTTGTAGACAGGAAGTAAAGGTTATCGAGGGTTTGAGAAGCTACTTGACCAATGCTCTCACCGGTAACGATAGCTTTAGCTTTCTCACGTCTAGCTACTTCTTCAGCTACTTTATACATGAGTACCTTACACAATAAGCACCTATACCTACCTGCATTTGGTACCTTCTCATGTGCTTTACCTAGAGGAACTACATAGATCATCCACCTATCTTGAGGAACCCATTCACGTAACCACTGAAGTACTCTCCTCGCTCGCTCTCTAGCTTCTTCACTGGTGTATGGAGTGAGATCGCAGTAAATGGGTACAACCTCACAACCTCTCTTCATGACTAACCACGTTGCGACTGCACTATCGACACCACCTGAAACCAATGATACAACTCTACCTTCAACACCATACGGTAAGCCACCGGGCCCCTCATGGAAGTCCTTAAATACATAAGCATACCTATCCCTAATCTCGACATAAATCGTGACGTCAGGTTCCTCTAGATCAACCCTAAGATCCTTAATGTGGTTAAGCACATCACTACCCAAGATCTTCTTCATCTCAAGACTAGTGTACGGAAACCTCTTATTAGCTCTATTTACCTCGATAGCAAATTTCATACCAGGAGCTAAAATTGCTTGAGCTAACTTGATAACTGTATCACGTATGCTATCTAGAGACAGATCAGTTCTTATAGCAGGGCTAACCGAAGTCACACCAAAACATCTGCAAGCAACCTTACAAACATCATCTACACGAGGTGTATAGATGATAATTCTCCCCCACTCACGATCTAGAATAACATCTCCAATACCACATCTCTTGAGCATACGCAATATATTATCAATTAGCTTATCTTCCATCCTCCTCCTAACTACAGGTGACTTAACTGCAATTTCACCAAATCTTACTAGAACAGTATCGAATCTAAGAGTCACAGGAAAAACACCATCCACGAACTTAGGTATTCCTAAATCACTTCTTACTCTGTAGATCCTCTATAATCATCTCGGCTACCTTCCTACCTGATAGCAGCATACCACCGAATACTGGTCCCATCCTAGGTAAACCGTACAGTGTCGCAACAGCCATACCAGTTACGTAGAGACCAGGACACACTCTACCAGTGTACTCTACAACAAGTTTCTCAGCAACAGGTACATTCATCGATGAAAAGCCTTTTAACTCTAGCCTTAGCTTTGGTAACTTCTTCTTTGCTACAGCAATTACCTCAGCATCGTGACCAGTAGCATCCACGACAGCTCTCGATACTATACCTATTGGATCTACATGAAGACCCGATAACTGTACAGCAGACCACTGAACAACAACACCACACACCTTAACCTCATTGCCCTCCTCCCTATACACAAGGTCCTCAACAGATACACCAAGTATGATCTTAGCTCCTGCATCTATAGCTGAAGCAGCTAGCTTAGCAATCATCTCAGCTGGATCAACTACATAAACTCCATCCTCAACCTCGCTCAATCTACACCCAACCTCTCTCAAGATGTTATCAGCAGGTGACTCGACAACGATCCTTGGGAACAGCATACCTCCCCCACCAATACCACCACCAAAACTCAATCTCCTCTCAAACACTACAGTCTTTAGACCAGCCTTAGCTAGGTA
>CAZYGV010000062.1:2573-6943 GCA_964647155.1 uncultured Thermoproteales archaeon
TTTCAACTCGTTGGTGGTAAGTACAACGTACTTCTTCTCTTCGTGTACAGGAATGAGAGCAAGCTCAGAGCATTTATCGAGAAGAGAATTCGAACAATTCCTGATATTGATGATATAGAGGTTACTCTAGTTGATGCAGCAGTACCGATATTCCTACCAATCAGGTTGGGTGCACTAAAGGAAGTACCTACCTGCAGTCAGGAGTGCACTACCTGTGGTTTAAGAGAGGTTATCTGTACTGGCTGTGATGTAGGTAGGTGATTGCCTTGTTACTTGAGCTACGTAGAGTAACCGTTAGTGTAGCAGGTAGGGTAATACTCAAGGAGATTAACATGGAGATTGGTAGAAGGGAAGTTCACGTACTGCTTGGTCCTAACGGTGCAGGTAAGTCAACTCTTCTGAAGGCTATCATGGGTTTACCTGACTATGACGTTGTCGAAGGGGAAATGTACTTTGAGGGTATAAATCTTCTCAATTTAAAACCCTATGAAAGAGCTAAGCTCGGTATCGCTCTATCACATCAGAATCCCCCAAAGCTAAGTATACGAACAAGCTACTTCTTCACTAAATTGATTGAGAAGTACGGTGGTGATTTCAGGGAGTTCGCTGACTACTGTAGGAAGCTTAATATAGAGCACCTAATCGACAGAGAACTCTTTAGGGGTTTTAGCGGTGGTGAGATTAAGAGAGTTGAGTTATTGACGGTGCTCAGTCAGAGACCTAAGTTAGCTCTCCTCGATGAACCAGATAGCGGAGTTGATATCGATAGTATTGTTCTCATAGGTTCTCTAATAAATGACTTAGTTGATAGAGGAGCTAGCATCCTCCTCGTAACTCATACAGGTACCATACTCAAGCATCTCAAGAAAATCGATGTCGTTCACGTACTAATTGGTGGGAAGTTAGTATACAGTGGTGATCCAGGTATACTACCTAAGCTCTTTGCTCTAGGTTATGAGAAGTTCCTCAATTACGTAGGTACCTGCTAAGTTAGTTGAAAGAGATGACCAAATGCGAGAACATAGTGAGTCTACGACAGGTACTGTATCTGTATAGCGATCAGTTAATCAATCTAAAATGGTTAGGTACGGTCGTACCTAATAGATCGTACCGGTACTAGACGATGTCTAATTCATTAGCTGTAGATGAACAACTATCTCTTAGGAGATTTCACTTGCTCTGGAGGTACCTAGCTCGAGAATCTTCAGAAGCTCGTGGATACGCTTAGCAAGCTTCTCGAGATCTCTCATACCCTCAACATCATTTAGGACTTCTCCACTCTCAAATGCGTATAGGCAGACCCCTCTGAAACCAACTATCATCTCGTGCTTTAGGAAGAATGAGATTACGGTGTTCACAGCTTGTTCATGTCCATACCTTCTACCTATAGCAACGACACCACCTACCTTATTCCTCAGCCTCCCTCTCAAACACCATGTCCTATCGATGAACGCTTTAAGGATAGAGGGTACGCTATTGAAGTACACTGGAGTAGCTATGACTATCGCTTTAGTGCGAAGGAGGTAATCTACGAGGATCCTCATATCGTCCTCAATGATACAGAACTCCTTCCTCAAACACTCTCTACACCCCCTACATGGCTGTATCCTGAAGCTCCTCAACATAACTGTAACAGGGTTCAGACCTAGCTCGCTAAACCTCTTCGTAAGGTATTCACATACGAGATCTGTATTTCCTCCAGGTCTAGGACTTGCACCTACTACGAGTACGTCCATAGCCTATCACCAGTAAGACATAGATGTTACTTGGTGGAAACGTTTAACGGTTGAAGCTAAGCTCTTCTCAGCTAGGTGTAGTGTATGTAGAGCTTGCCACGCATGGAAAATGTATTATTGAGGGATCCCTTACGATGCTGATGAGAATTCACCTGTCTTCACTACGTAGCTATAGACTTGTTCAATACTGTTGTTGCATCGTATAGCTGTGCTCTATCGGATGAGTGGAGAGGATATTGTTGTTAGGCTTGAGAACTACATAAAGCTTTTAGAAGGAAAAGGGGGTCTAGCTAAGTTTGTGAGTTTTTATTACTGGGCTCTCTAATTCTAATTCCTTGATCTAGGTGATGAGCTAGGGGTGTAACCGATCTGGTGATGTGAGGTAGTCTCGCTGAGGTATTGACCATGAGTAGGGTAGCTGTTGTACACCATAGATTGCAGGCACGTGGTGGAGGTGAGTTCCTAGCTGTAGCAACAATAAATGCACTCAAGAAGGCAGGTCATGAAGTATGGTTAATCAGTAACGATAGGTCTATCGATGAGGTAAATAGGTCTATTCAGGTAACGTACGGTAGGAGTATTGAAGTTGATAGACATATCAAACCTCTCTACGGTCTCTTGAGCAGAGTGAAGAAGTTCTCACTATATCAGAGGATTCCTGTTCTCATAACAGCGAGAAACCTTCTTAAGAAAGGTCTTGTTGACCTAGTGATTAATGTTCATGGCGACATGGTACCCATATCCATGCCAGGTAAGTACATACTGTACTGTCACTACCCAACAATAGTTGCTATACACGAGAGTCCAAGGTATCGGAGATTCCCTCTAAACATCTACGTGAAACCATACCTATACCTACTCAAGAAGTGGAAACCAAGAAATGAGGTGGTGCTCTGCAATTCGAACTTCAGTAAGAAGGTCATAAAGCAGATTTGGGGTATTGATGCTAAGGTACTTTACCCACCTGTTCCCATAGATGACTTCTCGAGAGCTAGCTCACGTACTGATAGAGAACCCCTAGTGTGTTCACTTGGGAGATTTACTCGTGAGAAGAGGTATGAGGTAGTAATCAAGGCCTTGCCTAAGGTGATTAGCGAGGTACCAGAAGCTAGGTTGGTGCTCATTGGATCGGCACAAGCTGTTGACTCTCGTAGGTACTTAGCTGAACTTCGTCACCTAGCTGAGAAACTTGGTGTCAGTAAATTTGTTGAGTTCAGAGTAGATGCTCCATTTAGCGAAGTAGTTGATTTACTGGGTAGGTCTATGGTGTATGTACACGCTATGGTGAATGAGCACTTCGGTATATCAATTGTCGAGGCTATGGCTGCTGGTTGTGTACCTGTTGTTCACGCATCTGGTGGTCCTTACGAGGATATTGTGGAGTACGGTAAGTGGGGTCTCTACTTCAGGAATGTTGATGAGTTGTCTGAGCAAATTATCAGGCTCTTAACCGATAGAGATCTGTGGTTGAAGTATCACAATCTAGCTGTAGAGCGTAGTAAGTGCTTCAGTGAAGAAAAGTTCATGGCCGCTATTGTTGAGATTTCTGAGCAGCTACTCTACGGGACTTGAGTAGTGTACTAGTTAGTAAGCTACATAATCTACGTTGAACTGTAGGGAAGGGATCTAAGGTCTCAAGAACATAAGCTCCAAGAAGTTTACTGAGTCTAAGGTACTCTCTTCTAGCTAACTTATAGTACCATAGAGGATGCTCCTTCCTCCTCTCATACGATACCTCTGGAGGGACATCAAATACAATGACTAGACTTGGCTTAGGAACTACGTAGTAGTATAGGTACTCTAGGAATTTTGGTACAGGGTAACCAAGGCACTTGAACCTAATGAAGTAGTCGTAGAAGTACCTATCAGCTATTACCCATCTACCTCTAAGGAAGTTGAGTATGAGCTTACTACATATGTAGAGTACTAGGTCTACGTACTGAATGAATGGTCTTAATCTAGGTAATATGTGTCTCCTAATGTGTTGACGGAATTCAGGTGTATAGGTCATTACTTCACTTGGTCTTACCTCGACGACCTTACTCTTCAATCTTGAGAGTAGGGTTGTGAGTGGGTGTTTGAAGAAGTGTATGTGAATGGTATCTATACCCAGTTCTCTCAACCATTTAGCTGTCTCAATAGCGTGTGTAGATTTTCCAGAACCATCACATCCTGTGAATACGATGAATCTCCATCTCCATATCTTCCTCAGGTACTCATCATTTAGCAAGATAGCAACGACAGCTAGTATGAGAGCGTATGCTATCTCTAGCAGTGGTATGGGTATTAGCAATGATATGCGAAAGGTATTTGCTCTATCTCTAGTCACATAGTAGAATACCACTACTACTCCAGTGGCGATTACTAGTGTGACAATAGGTCCAAGTACTAGTCTCAGAAGTAGGTAAAGTGTGGTGAGTGTAAGTAGCAGGATCTTCATCTTCATGTAGCTCAACTCACTATACACTACGACAGGTAACTAGCTAAATCAATTCCTTTAATCCTCACCTAACTTGAGCTATTTGGTACTGAAGTAAATGAAGAGTAAGAGCTAAAGTCACTGATTGAGTTCTACTAGGTGGGATTGTACTTGTCCCTACTTGAGTACCTTGGTGGTGCTGAGAGGATTAAGAA
>CAZYGV010000063.1:0-6880 GCA_964647155.1 uncultured Thermoproteales archaeon
TCTAACACCGTAATACAGAAATTGACGAGAAGGAATTTATCAGTCAGCGAGTTACTAGTACACTGAACGTAGCTCTAGGTGATGAAGTGACTACAGTCTGAATAGATGATGTATCCTCCAGCTACTGATCAACCCGATGCTCATTAACTGAGCGACACCACACTATCAGACCTGAAACAAGTCAACTACTCTCCTCTATTGAGGAGTTGTTTTTAAAGTACGGTTAGTTTACAGTAAAGTGAGGTGATTACCATCTACACACCACCAGCAATGGGGTATGACCGCGCTATCACAATATTCAGTCCTGATGGTAGGCTCTATCAAGTGGAGTATGCTTTTGAGGCTGTGAAGCGCGGCTGGACAACAGTGGGTATTAGGTGTAGAGAGGGTGTTGTCTTAGCTGTTGAGAAGAGAAGGGTAACTAAGCTCCAGGATACGGCATCTGTCGAGAAGGTTCACAAGATTGATGACCATATAGCTGCTGCATTTGCAGGGATTGCTTCAGATGCTAGGGTATTGATTGAGATTGCAAGGGAGTATGCGTTACTCAACAGATTGCTTTATGACGAGCCTATTGACATAGAGGTTCTTGTGAGTAGAATATGTGATATAAAGCAGGCATATACACAGCACGGTGGTGTTAGGCCATTTGGTGTTGCGTTTCTTTTTGGTGGTGTCGATAGGAAGGGTCCTCAGCTCTTCATGACTGAGCCAAGTGGTGTGTACATAGGTTACTACGCGTACGCTATAGGTGGTGGTAGCTCAACAGTTGTTGATATACTCGAGAAGAAGTATAGCTACGACATGAGCTTAGATGATGCCATAATACTTGCTCTGTACTCACTAAATGCCGTTGTTGAGGGTGGTATCGACTCTACAAGAGTAGAGATTGGTGTAGTTGACGTTAAAACTAAGCAATTCAAAAAATTAACAACTTCAGAGATAGATAGGTACATAGAGCTTATGAAGATGAGAGGTGTCTAGACTTGTCATCTAGGAAGTATACGATAGCTAGGTACGAAGCTCAAGGAGAGAGATTTGAGATACTTGTTGATCCAGATAAAGCTCTAGAGCTTAAGTTAGGTAAGAGTGTAAGTATAGATAAGGTCTTGATAAGCGATACCGTGTATAAGGACGCTAAGAAGGGTTTAAGAGCATCAGAAGCATCTTTAAGGAAGGTCTTTGGGACTACTGACGTTAGGAAAATTGCTGAAACCATAATTAAGAAGGGTGAGCTACTGCTAACCGCTGAGCAGAGAAAGAGAATGATTGAGGAGAAGAAAAGACAAATCATTGAGTTCATACACAGGAACTGTATCGACCCAAGAACAAACCTACCTCACCCAGTAATGAGGATAGAGATGGCTCTTGAACAGAGTGGAGCACCAATTGATCCATTTAAGTCAGTTGAGGAGCAAATACCAACAATACTTAAGCACTTACAGAAGATCCTACCAATAAGAATGGCGAAAGCTATCGTCGGCATAAAGATACCACCGCAATTCGTAAGCAAGGCATATGGCTATGTAGCTAAGGTTGGTAAGATACTTAGGAGCAACTACCAGACAGATGGAACTTGGATAGCTGAGGTAGAGATACCAGCTGGACTTCAGGAAACGCTCATCAGTAAGATAAATGAGATAACTAAGGGTCAGGGAGAAGTCAAGATAATATCCATCAAGTAGTACTCACTGAGCAACAATAGTTAGTACTTGGGTTGGTGACTAGAGTGCCGATATACTTCAAACATAGACAGTTAGTACTACCTGGAGAGTTACTAGCTGAGGGGAACTATGCACCGAGTGGAGCAGCTTATGCTGAGGGTAATAAGATCTACGCTAGTGCTGTTGGGCTTGCAGAACTTAGGGAGAAGAACATTGTCCACGTAATATCGCTAAGTAGTGTCTACACACCAAGGGTTGGTGATGTTGTTGTTGGTAAGGTAATAGAGATTGGGTTGACAGGTTGGTACGTCGATATAAATGCACCGTATCTAGCATTTCTTCCTGTTTCTGAAGCAACTACGAGATTCGTTGATATAGCTAAGGAGAATCTGGCAAACATACTCAATAGAGGAGATGTTGTTGTTGCTAAGGTACTGATAGCTGATGTTACTAGGGAGAATCTCATAATATCGATTAAGGAGGGTGGTAAGTTAGGTAGGAAGAGAGAGGGTACGTTGATAGAGATTGATCCAGCTAAGGTACCACGTGTAATAGGTAGGAAGGGTACTATGATTAACTTGATTAAGTCAAGTCTAGAGTGTGACATAATTGTTGGTCAAAATGGCTGGATTTTAATTCAGGGTAAGTCTCTAGAGGATGAACTATTCGTAGCTAGGTTAATTAAGAAAATTGAAAGGGAGAGTCACGTACCTGGTCTAACTGAGAGGATAAGGAAGTTAATTGAGGAGTACTTAGCACAGAGGAAGAGAGAGTAACTATATGTAAACTCCTTCTGGTCGAACATAGAGAGCGTTAACTCATATTCACTCTCTTTAATCACAATTGCATTAACCATATTCTCCCTTCAAGGTACGGATACTATGTTTATTGCTGTTCGTGAATGGTGGTAGCGCTGAGTTATAGAGAGTTTTATTGCTATGAGGAGCACTAAGCTATGTTGTTTGGTTTAGGTTGAGTTAAAGTAATAAAGTTGTCCTTGGTTTTGTGAGTAGCGAGGTGCTTGATTAGTTAGGAGTGTGAGTGTGAGGTTTGATTATGAAGAAGAGTCCTCCAGTACCGTTGATAACACCTGATGGTAAGAGATGTGATGGTAGAGCATTCGATGAGCTTAGGCCCATAGAGCTTGAGGTTGGTGTACTGAAGAATGCCGATGGATCAGCAATGATCAGGCAGGGTAAGAACATAATTGTCGCAGCTGTCTACGGTCCTAGAGAGCTACATCCAAAGCACCTTGCACTACCTGATAGAGCTGTTCTTCGATGTAGGTACCACATGGCACCGTTTAGTGTTCATGGTGAGAGGAAGAGTCCTGCACCAACTAGGAGAGAGATCGAGTTATCAAAGGTCATTAGAGAAGCTCTTGAACCAGCTATCTTTCTCGAATTATTTCCTAGATGCGCTATTGATGTGTATATCGAGGTACTGCAGGCTGATGGTGGTACTAGGTGCGCTTCCATTGTTGCCGCATCCCTAGCACTAGCCGATGCAGGAATACCTCTTAGGGACCTGGTTGCAGCTGTTGCTGTCGGTAAGGTTCAGGGACACATCGTACTCGACATAAATCACCTAGAGGATGAATATGGTGAAGGTGATATGCCTGTGGCTATGATGCCTTCCAGAGGTGTAATAACGTTGTTTCAAGCAGATGGTGTCTGGACTCCAGATGAGATTAAGTACGCTCTTGAGTTAGCTAAGAAGGGTATCATGAAGATATACGAGCTTCAGAAAGAAGCACTTAGGAAGAAGTATGAGAAAGTTATTGAGGAGGTTGAGGTAAGTGTCTAAAGCTTCATTTGAGGTGATACCCCACCTCAAGAAGAAGACCATCTACGCAATGCTTCAGCAAGGTTCTAGAATTGATGGTAGGAAGTTAACTGAGTATAGGAATATAGTTATTGAAGCTGGTATAGTTGAGAGAGCTAATGGGTCAGCACTTGTTAAACTTGGTAATACAATGGTTATAGCAGGTATCAAGGCTAGTGTAGGTGCTCCATTTCCTGATACGCCAGATGCAGGTGCCTTGATGGTGAATGTGGAATTTGTACCTTTCGCATCACCAACATTTGAACCAGGACCACCTGATGAGAATGCTATTGAAGTAGCTAGAGTTGTTGATCGTGGGCTCAGGAGTACAGGTGCTGTAAATCTAGAGAAGCTATGTATAGTACCTGGAAAGCACGTATGGGTTCTATGGTGTGACATCTATGTGCTAAATCACGACGGTAATCTAATAGATGCATCAGCACTAGCAGCGTTGACAGCACTACTGAATACGAAGTTACCTAAGGTAACTGTTGAAGGTGGTGAAGTTAAGATTGATGAGAGTACGCTCGAACCACTACCTGTAGAGCATTATCCAGTGATAGTAACGATGGCTAAGATAAGTGATCACATAGTTGTTGATCCATGTCTTGACGAGGAACTGGTCATGGATGCTAGGCTCAGTATAGCAGTTAATGAGGAGGGTAAAGTATGTGCGATACAGAAAGGATTAGGAGGGTACTTCACGATAGAAGAAGTACACAAAGCCATTGATATAGCTGTACAGGTATCGAATGAGCTTAGGAATAAGGTCTTCGAAGCAATTAAGAAGGTAAGTACATAGGTAAGAGAGTAACCTTTATGAACTAACACACGGTCTAGGGAGTGGATAACCATGCCATTCTCACACACAAAGGTTGTTGGTCCAGCAGGAAGGTATGGTGCAAGGTATGGTGCTAGCTTACGTAGGAAGATTACTCAGATAGAGGTTAAGCAGCGTGGAAAGCACAGATGTCCAATCTGCAGAACACTAACTAGATTCGAGAGAATTGCTGTTGGTATATGGAGATGTAAGAAGTGTGGTCATGTATTTGCTGGCGGTGCTTGGGTACCACAGACTTCTCTAGGTAAGACATTTACACCTGAGGAGTATAAGGTATTTGAGCTTGAGAAGCAGAAGTGGAGAGAGTACGTGAAGGAGAAGCTAAAGAAGGAGAGGGAAGAGTAACCTAGTAATTAATAATCTCCTTTTCTCTTGAGGAAATTTTCTTGAGGTAGCTAGCTACATGGGTATAATGATTACTACGACACGAAGACCTACACCGAGGATAAGATCTTTCTGTAAGGAGTTGGCTGCTGCTCTTCCCAATGCTATCAAGGTTAATAGGGGTAAGATGAATATTGAGGCTGTTGCTATTAGAGCCTATGAGCTTGGTCTAGATCACGTGATAATTGTTGGTGCTAGGAAGGGTGGTAATCCTGGTCACATGAAGTTCATGAAGGTTGAGGAAGATACCTACTACTTCCTACCACTAGCTATTGTAATGGGAGGTGTGAAGCTTCTTAGAGAATTTCCTGAAGGTATTAAGCCACATAAAGTGAACTCAGCTATGATCGTTACAGAAGATAGTCAACCCGATTTCGTTCATGTATTTACTGAAGCTCTCGCGGAGGTACTGGATTTACCCTCGTGCTCCGTACCTAGGCTATATGACTTAAGGGGTAGCTGTGATAGCTTGATATACGTTAGAAAGGCTAGGTACAAGTACCTTATGATGCTGAATTTTCTTGACTCCAGGAGCTTCAAACCTATTGGACCTGAGTTAAGGATTGAGAAGTTCGTATATAAGGGGCTTAAGTACGAGGTTCAGAAGCGTGAGGAAGCACAGACACAGCTGTAGAATAGAGCTCCATTTCGACACTGAGCACGAAGCAGATACTATGTACCGTAGTTTGGAGGTAGATGTAAGGGAGAGATTGAGTGAACGTGGATGTGCCAGTATTAGTAGGAAGGGTACTGTAGTTGAGGTAATTATTGAAGCACAAGATATCTCAGCATTAAGAGCACTACTCAATAGCTACTTAAGAGCTGCATTGGTTGTTGTGAACACACTTTCGTTACTTTCAAGTAGTGAGGTACAGCGAAAGGATAATAAGAAGTAATTGACTTGAGAACACGAATTCGGAGGGTTTATCATGAGTACAACAGTTGACTTAAGGAACTTACCTCCACATCTACAGGCCGAAATTGGGAGATTACAGCAACTTCAGGAACAGCTTCAAATGCTAATCATGAGGAGACAGCAATGGGAGAATGAACTGAGAGAGATCGAAAATGCCATCAGTGAGCTGGAGAAAGTTAGTGAGAATACTCCCGTATACAAGATTACTGGTCCAATACTGGTTGCAAGTTCGAAAGATAAAGCTCTCCAAGACCTTAAAGAGAGGAGGGAAATTGTTGAGCTACATATAAAGACACTCTCAAGACAGGAGTCACTACTTAGGAAGCAAATTGAGGAATTAAGTAAGAAAGTTAGTGAAGAGCTAAGTAGGTTAAGGCAGCAAGCTCAGCAAACAGCAGGTTAGCATGAAGGTACTTACTGAAGAGGAGAGAATTAAGCTTTGTGAAGAGATTGCGTCAAAAGTCTGTGAATACGTCTTGGAACGTGTACCTGAGTATCAACTTTTTTCTCTTGATGTAAGAGTTGACATAACTAGGGAGTACCCATACGAGGTAACTATTGAGGTCAGTATTGAGACCTCACCCTTCTACAGAGGTAGCTTAAATAAGTTAATTGATGAAGCTATTGAGTATGGACTTAAGGTAGCTGATGAGCTATTGGAGAGGTATAGGAGGGATAGCGGTAATGAGGAAGGGGGATCTTCGGAATCAAGTTGCTGACGCAGGTAGGGTCGTTATCATAACTCATAGGAATGCTGATCCAGATGCTGTTGCTTCAGCTTACGTCACTAAGCTAATTGTTGAGAACATAGTGCGTGGTACTGAGGTAAGTATCGTTCATCCTGATGGTATTAGCCATGCTTCAAAACAGCTACTGAGTAAAGTGGGTATTAGCTATGAGTACAGTAGAGAGCCACATCTTCAACCACGTGACTTCGTACTTCTGATTGACGTTGCTAGAATTGAACAGACAGGTCTAGTAATGGATTACGTGAGGAACCTAGTAGAGAGTGGTGATGTGAAGATTGGTCTAATTGATCATCATGAGACCTATAGTGAGCTGCTTTCACTAGCTAGTTTCTACCTCTATGACCCTAAAGCATCCTCCTCATCTGAGTTAGTTTATGAACTAGCTAGTGAGTATGGCATTGAGTTACCTAAGCAAGCACTAACACTTCTCCTTGGAGGTATAGTGTTTGATACGAGAAGATTTGTCATTGTTTCTCCTAGAGTATTTCGTGTGGTTGCTGAG